>CALMHE010000253.1 GCA_937863865.1 uncultured Anaerolineaceae bacterium
CCCCAGGCGGTCTTGTGCAGATCATATTTCAAGATTTGTCCTGATGATGCTTCTCCCTGAACCGATCGAAGAGCCAGTCAAGGAAGTACTGGGCGAATTGGCGGTCGTCGGTAACCCGCTTGTAGAACTTAAAGTTGGTCTCGACCATGTCCTGGAGCCGGTCGCTGACCACGTGATCGAAAGTCAGCCTGGCGCTTTCCGGCGGGTTGACGCGAACGCTGGCTACCAGGGCCGGATCTTCCGCCAGGCGATCTTCCAGCTGGCGGATAAAGACTTTGTCTTCTTCGGTAAAATCTCTGCCTTTTTCAACTAAATCTTTTAATGGCGTTTGAGAGAGAAAATCCGGATCAAACCATGCAAGGTTAAACCAGACTTGCAGGTCCCTAAAATCCTGCTCAGAAAAAGATTCTATTGCAGCGTTAATCTCTTCTTCAGTGCTTCCTCCCCGTTTATCAAGTAATTCTTGATATCTTGGATGAATTGCAATAATTTTGTTCCAATTGGCATCATAAAATCGCTGTAATATGAATTGTTTATCATCCATGGTTAACTGTGAAGCTGGTTTTTCGGATAAAACCCAATAAATATCTTTTGCATTGTTATAGGCGTAATCATCCAATTGCTGGATTAATACCGGCGTCAGATTAAATGTAATGTGTACATCGGGATAATTCTTCAGGATTGATGCCATGTCATAATAGTCTTTGGTTGCATGCACCCTCACCCACGGTCTGGTATAAATCCCATCTGAATCCTTGTAGTACAAGGGTTGATGTTGGTGCCAGATCAGGTTGACATACAAAACATCCTTGTCTGGTTTCTTGATAAGAATACTGCAAGATGAGAGAAGAACAGACATCACTAAAAATAAACCAAGTATCGAATATGCCCGTTTCATTTTGTTTACTTCTCCGTTTGATTTGGATTCTTATAAATATTCATACCATTTGTAGCCATTCCAATCCAAAGCCGTTTTTGTTTATCCTCTATAAAGGTGACAGGTTCGGATCCGGTAAATCCCGAGTTACGAGTGGAAAATTGCATCCATTCATTTTGAGTAAATTTAACGACCACACCACCCGGCTCGGATGGATAAGCCACACCCAGCCAAAATACCCCTGGTTCTGATTCATAAATTGTGCTAATGTTGTTGTAGGGGATATCAGAATTGCTTGTCCTGTAAAATGTCCAGGAACCATTATCCCAAATTCCCAAGCCCCCACCGATGTTCCCAACAATCCTACGTTGATCTGCTTTATATAAAAGTAAAGTAACTCCACCACATCCCAATCCATATGATGACAAATCCTCCTAGATATACATCTCTCGCTTATCCACATCTCGCGCTACACACGCCAGCTTCCCAAACCAAATAACATCACCTGTTTGATTTTTTTAAACCTCAATTGTAAAAATGGCATCATCCATTAATTGATTATTTTTTGCCAGGTAAACAGCCCACTGTTTCCCATCCCACATCGCTGCACCGGACATGGTTCCAACCCATATATTTCCCTCAGAATCTTCTGCAATTGCATGGATTTTGGGATCAGCCAGTCCCAAATCTGCAGATAAATAATCATCCCATTTCGTTCCATCAAAATAATTTAATGCCAGATCAGTTCCAATCCACCAGGCACCTTTTTGATCCTGCAAAATGGTAAATACATCCGAGCCGACCATGTCTGAATTTGTTGGGGATAACCAGATGGAATCCTTCCCCCAGGGAGATGACTCATCAGGTTTCCAGAAAGATATACCATTGGCTGTCGCCAGGACTATATTTCCATCCTTGCTGATTTTTATATCATGCACTGAATTGGATGGCAAAGGGGTTACTTCCGCGGCGATGGAAATCCATCCTCGTCGTAAAATTGCCATCTGAATTTCAAAGTACAATTTTCCGCCAAGTAATCCCACTCCCAATAGAATCAGGATAATCCAAAATGCTTTTGGCGGCACTGGCAACATTTCTTTTAAATATTCCCAATAGGATTCTTTTACCTTTACCCAATGCACTATCGCCCTGA
>CALMHE010000254.1 GCA_937863865.1 uncultured Anaerolineaceae bacterium
TATGCCGGCGGGCAATCTCAGACAGGCTAGATTGATGATGTGCCAATAATATCTCCGCAGCCAGTTCACCATGATTTTTCCCACTGCGGTCATGGCGGGCGATTCCTTTTGCCAGGTCGTGCAACAAACCACCCCGGTGAGCCAGGATGGGGTTCACATTTACCCCGCATCTGCCAATTTGAACAGCAATGGCATAGGCAATGGCTGCCACCTTCCGGACATGCCCCAGCAGGCTATCCGATCCATCATGCTGCTTCAGCCAGACCAGACATTCTGCAACGGATGGGAGGAAACCACATTCCAGTACATCCGGTAGTTGATGTAAATTTTGCAGCTCCGCATCCTGTATCGGGTGCGCTTCCGGCGCCAGTCGCCGCCCGGGATTTAGCCATATGGTGCGCCAGCCGGCTGAATGTGGACCCATCACATCATTGACAAATTCATCCCCCACGAAAATCAGATCTGCGTGATTTGCACCCAGTTTCAAGGCAAGCGCATTAAAGAATTCCCGCGAAGGCTTGCATGCCATCAGTTCATGCCTGGTTAAGACCATCTCGATGTGCTCACCAAGCCCCACCCGGTCCAGGGCAGCCCGCACCTGGGTTGAGCTGGAATCAGCCGCGTTGGTCGCCACCACCAGGCGGTATTTCCCCGCCAGTGTGGACAATGCCTGCCGGGCTCCCGGCACTTCTGCCACCCTCTGCCAGTTAACCATGGCGCCGGTGTATTCAGGAAATACCTGCATCAATGTATTTCCCCAGTCGAAGACGATGATTTGTGTTTTCGCTGCATCCATAGAACCCGATTTTACCAGTAAAAGATCCGGATGGTATAATCCTCTCCATGCCCACCATTGTCGCATTGGATATTGAAACCACCGGTCTGGATGCCCAGCGGGATGCAATCACTGAAATTGCCGCTGTGCGGTTTAACGGCAAACGGGTTGAAGCCGAATGGAATACCCTCATCAACCCCAACCGCCCCATTCCGCCCCAAATCACCCAGTTGACCGGCATCACCAATGACATGGTGCGCAACGCTCCTCCGATCCGCGCGGTAATTCAGGACCTTGAAGCCTTTATCGGAGACGATCCCATTCTGGGGCATAATGTCCGCTTCGACCTGGGATTTCTCCAGCAAAAGCAGATCCTGAAGTTCAATTCCATCATTGATACCTACGAACTGGCTGCCGTGCTATTACCCACTGCCAGCCGGTACAACCTGGGCAGCCTGGGACAGATTTTAAATATCCTGATTCCCAACTCCCACCGCGCCCTGGATGACGCCCGGCTGACCCATGCAGTGTTTTTACAGCTTTACGAGAAAGCGATCTCCCTGCCCATTGAATTGCTTGCTGAAATTGTCCGCCATTGTGAGTCGCTGGATTGGAATGCAGGCTGGATATTCAAACAAATCCTGCGCGCCCGCAGCAGACAACCTGTACAGCCCCGCCGGCTCCATGAGACTGACTTTGGGGAATTGTTCCACCTCTCAGAAGCGACTCCCGGACCGCCCATCACCGCCGCCCCGGAAGTAATCCCCCTGGATCCGGATGAAGTTGCCGCCTGTCTGGAATTTGGGGGACCCTTCGCGCGTTACTTTCCAAATTTCGAATCGCGCCCCCAGCAAATTGAAATGCTGCGCGCTGTCACCGGAGCGTTTTCCAATGGCTATCACCTGATGGTGGAAGCCGGCACCGGCACAGGGAAATCCTTTGCCTATCTCGTCCCGGCAGCCTACTGGGCAATTCAGAACAACACCCGCGTAATCGTCTCCACCAATACCATCAACCTGCAGGATCAACTGATTAAAAAGGACATCCCGGATCTTGCCGCTGCCTTGGGTCTGGATTTGCGCGCCACAGTCCTGAAGGGTCGTTCCAATTACCTTTGCCCGCGCCGTTTGCAATCCCTGCGCCAGCGTGGACCGGAGACCGTGGAAGAAATGCGCGTCCTGGCAAAGGTCCTGGTCTGGCTTGAGGAAGGCGGACAGGGCGATCGCAGCGAGATCAACCTGAATGGTCCCCTGGAACGCCTGGCATGGATGAATATCTCCGCTGAAGACGAGGGGTGCCGCGCCGAGGTTTGCATGAGCCGCACCGGTGGAGCCTGTCCCTTTTATCAGTCCCGCCAGGCGGCACAAACCGCCCACCTGATCATTGTGAATCATGCCCTGCTGCTTTCTGATGCCGTCACCGGCAGCCGGGTTTTGCCGGAATACAATTATTTGATCGTCGATGAGGCGCATCACCTGGAGGATGCCTCCACCAATGCCCTCAGTTACCGTGCCACCCAATCCGACCTGGAACGGATGCTGCGCGAATTGGGCGGCACTTCCAGCGGCATTTTAGGCAGGCTCCTCGGTCTGCTGCGCAACCTGCTGCGTCCATCTGAATTCGCCTCCTTCCAGCAGGCGGTTGAACGCTCCACCGACCTGATCTACCGGGGCGATCAGGACATCAGGCAGTTTTTCATGGTGCTGGCTGAATTCATGGACATCCAGCGCGATGGTCAACCCGTGGGAATTTACACCCAGCAGGAACGCATCATTGGCGCCACCCGCAACCAGCCGGGCTGGCTGGATGTGGAACTGGCTTGGGAAGCTGCCGGTGAAACCCTGCGCCTGTTGATTTCCCTCCTCAACCGGCTGCAAACCGACCTGAATAATTTTGGCGAAGGCTTGCCGGAGGATGTTCAGGATTCAACCGGCTCACTGGGAACCGTCATGCTCCTCCTGGTGGAAGCTGAAAAATACCTCTCTTCGTTGGTGAGTAATCCGGACTCGAGATACATCTATTGGGTGGAGCAGGAGCCGAACGGCTCCCGCCTGGCTTTGCAGGCAGCTCCCCTCCATATTGGACCCTTGATGGAACAGTACCTCTGGCATGAAAAATCCAGCGTGGTGCTGACTTCCGCCACGCTGACCACCCATGGTGAGTTTGAATATCTGCGCAGCCGTCTGAACGCCGATGAAGCGGATGAACTGACGGTTGGCTCTCCGTTTGATTATGAAAATGCCGCCCTGCTTTATCTTGTAAACGATATTCCCGAGCCCAATGACAGCGCCTGCCAGCGCTCGGTGGAGCAGGTCATCCTCAGGCTGGCAAAAACCACCGGCGGACGCATGCTGGCTCTATTCACATCCTATGCACAGCTTAAACGCACCTCACAGTCGATTGCACCCGAGTTGCGCAATTCGGGGATTGAAATCTACGAACAGGGCGAGGGGGCATCCTCCAACACCCTGCTGGAAAATTTCCGTTCAGCCGATAAAGCCGTCCTGTTGGGGACGCGTGCCTTCTGGGAGGGTGTGGATATTCCCGGCGAAGCGCTGTCCATCCTGGTGATCGTCAAGCTACCCTTTGATGTCCCCTCCGATCCGATCATCGCTGCCCGTTCGGAAACTTTTGAAGATCCCTTCACGGAATACTCCATCCCGGAAGCCATTTTACGCTTTCGTCAGGGTTTTGGTCGCCTGATCCGTACCCAGTTTGACAGGGGTGTGGTTGTAGTCCTGGACCGCCGCCTGCTGACCAAGAAATATGGTCGCCTTTTCATTGAATCCCTGCCGGAATGCAACAAAAGGGCAGGTTCAATGCGCGATCTGCCTGAAATTGCCGCCCGCTGGTTGAATATTTAGATTTTAAATTCATCCTTGTTAAATTATGGGGACAGACCTTACAATACCTTAAAATTTTTAATTATTTTGTCATAATCGGAATTTTTCCTCCTGGCTTGGGGTAAAATAGTAACAGGAGGAGCAATTGCCTGGGAAACAAATTGTTCTTAAGTATGTCGGGGGTAAGCCCATTCATCATTTTTCCCGACGTGCCCGTGTCCTGCTTTCACTAATCAGCGGTGCAGTTTATCTGGTTGTGCTTCCCTCCCTCAGAGCCGGTTTGGGTTACGGTGGAACAGCGTTTGGTCTCCTGCCGGTTGCAGTGTCCGCCATCCTTTTCGGTATCTGGGGTGGAATCATCTCCGGCTTGCTGGCGGCAATATGCAACACCCTGATGATGATCTACATCGATCAAAACACGCTGGAATACCTGCTCCACCAGGGCGGCATTGCCATCTCCATTGCCACCTTCTTCTCCGGATCAATCATTGGCTGGATGCGCGACCTGGTAATTCAACATGAACAACAATATTCACAGCAAGTTCAATCCCTCCAACAGTTGGCGCGCCGGGATGCCATCCTGGAAAGCATCAGTGCTGCCGCCTCCACCCTGATGCAAGCCTTCCATTGGGAGGATCATATCCCCGGACTCCTGGAATCCCTTGGTCAGGCGGATGGTCTTGACCGGATTGGCATCCATCAAAAACAATCATCCCCTTCCGGCGATCACTTTCATTTGCTCCATGAATGGATCAGTCCCACAACGGCTTGTGACCATCCCGTGAACCGGGATGACCCATTTGAGCGCTGGGATTTCCTGCTCACCCAGGGGGATGTGATTGTGGGACCCGTGGAGGATCTTCCCGCTCCGGAAAAGGAATTTCTCCAGACACAAAATGTGCAGTCATTGCTGGTCATCCCCATCACTGTCGGATCGATTTTTTGGGGCTTTATCGAGTTTGATGACTGCTCCCAGCCGCGCATCTGGCAGGCAACGGAGATTGATGGATTGCGCATTGCCAGCGATGTAATCGGGGCTGCCATCTTTCACGAACAGACCGAGAACCAGGAAGTGGAACAGCGCGCCCTGGCGGAAGCCCTATCCGATACCGCTGCAGCTCTCAACAGCATCCTGGACTCTGATGAGGTCCTGAACCGGATTTTAATGAACGTGGGGCGGGTGCTGCCACATACTGCTGCCAACATCATGTTGATCGAGGACAGCGACCAGGCGCGCATTGTCCGCGGTCTGGGCTACCGGGAACTGGGCATTGAGGATGAGGTGATCAACCTCGCCATTGATTATCATTCGATACCCAATCTTCAGAGGATGGTTCAGGACGGTCTGCCGCGGGTGGTGGCGGATACCGAGACCGACCCCATCTGGGTGTTCGATCCCAAGATGTCATGGGTGCGTTCCTATATCGCCGCACCCATCCGTATCAAGGGACAAACCGTTGGCTTTATCAATCTTGACAGCACCACACCGGGGTTTTATTCCCCGGTTCACGTGGAACGCCTGGAAGCCTTCGCCAACCAGGCAGCCATTGCCTTGGAAAACGCCCGCCTGCTTGAAGAAGCCCGTCAGGCTGCCATCACTGATGAACTGACTGGTTTGTTGAACTGGCGTGGTTTACACCAGGTGGGTCAGCAGGAAGTGGAGCGCTCATTAAAGAACCACCTGCCTCTGTCCGTCATCCTGCTGGATATGGATTGTTTCAAACTGATCAACGATACCTATGACCACGACCTGGGGGACCATGTACTTAAGATCCTGGCAGAACGCCTGAGCCGCAATACCCGCCCTACGGATTACCTGGGGCGCCGCGGAGGTGATGAGTTTGTCATCCTTTTGGTGGAAACCGGGCTTGAGGAAGCCTGCCAGATTGCCGAGCGCCTGCGGGTAAATGTGACCGCCCAACCCTTCCTAAATGAAACCGGCTTGATCGTGGAAGCCACCATCAGTTTGGGAGTATCCACTTTGGAACCACCCATCCAGGACATCAAGCTGTTAATGAAGCTTGCCGACCACGCCATGTATTCCGCCAAACAGGCGGGGCGCAACCGGATTTCCACCTGATTCAATCCTTGACATCCAATCACCATCGGGCATGATGATCCTCCGCCCAGCCTATGACGTCATGGATGGGGATGGTTTCACCTTCATCCGTTTGGAGGCTGCCATTGAACCGCCCGATCATCTGGTGAACCTCCGACCCCAGCACCAGCACCTCGGTTTTTGCCACCCGTTCAAAGAAAGGTGTAAAAGTCAGTTGAATCTGTTCGCTTTGGGGTGTGTAAATTATCCACGGTCGCTTGAAGTTGCTGGAATCATATTCAAAAATCAAATCGCTGCCAATTTTGCTCAACCTTCCATCCACACAGATGCCATTTTCAGTCATTCCTGTGCCATCCGTCCAGCGACCACCCAGATTCACTCCGATGGTCCGCCCATCCAGACGGGTTGAGAAGGATGCCCAATTCCAGAAACAGGAATATTTCCAGATTCCGTGTCCAAAATCAAGGCAGGCAAAGGCATTTCCACCCGTTTCCTGGATGATGCCATCCAGTTCCACCTTCCCCCTGGCAGGCAGTGTGTTCTGCTTGGATGTAAACTGAAACAACCTGCGGCTCCAGGGAATGACCACGTTCAGAGTCTCATGCCCGGCGGGTCGCTCAATCTGAAATTCTGCGTGGAGTTTCCGCCCTCCAAAGGAGGGGCTGTCCGCCTGCAGAGTGACCTGGTCGCCCCAGTCCGCCATGATCAGTTGCATAGCCGGATCGTCGAACCGGATTTCACCCGGCACGCCTTCCGGCAGATCACAGCCCCTGCCCAGCAGCCGGCTGACCGTCTGCTCCATAAAATTGCCGCTGGAAAAATCCAGGTAATAAATAAATGCCAGTCCCAGATAATCCAAATGGGAAAGGGTGAGGGAAAATAAAAAATCCGGTGTGGTGATGCACCAGTAGTTCCAACGCTTTTTCCGCCCCCATCTTCCTGTCAGGTTGCAGCGGTGCAGCGGTTGACGCGACCAGCCCACTGCCGCCGGGTTCAAATTTCCTTGCGAATCGCACAAATTCACGTCAGACTGGATTTCCAATTCATGCGTTGCCATTCCCAGACCTCCTCATGCTCAACGAATTCACCCGGTTCCAGCCTGGCAAGCGGACCCAGGGTTTCCAGTTCAATGAAATCCTCCCAGAGGTAGACTTCCGTATTGCAGTTCATATCAGCATGTACGTGGTTCAGGTGCGGTGTGAACCGTTTTTCAAACGACCAGCCATTGCGCCGGTAACGCAGCCAGCCGGCATGGTTCAGGCAGCCCACCTTCAAAGGAGGTGAAGCCGCCCTGGCGGATATCACGACCTCATCCCTTGAAAATTGCAGCCGCGGATCATCCAGCCGGCTGCATGCCCAAAAGGTCAATTGCCGGTTGGGCTGCAATGGAGACTTTACGGGGGCGTTCATCGGGATGACCGCCTCCCCTCCCAGCGGAAACATGGTGATTGCCCACGGCGCCAGTTCCACTGGCGATTGACCGCAATTCGTCATCCGGTGCAGGATCGTCAGGCTGTGCCTTCCCTCCACCAGGCTCAGGATCATCTGCTTTTGAAGCCCTGTATGGGGTGTCACCGGACCGCTCAGCACCAGCCGTCCGCCTTCCCAACTGACCGATAACCCGGACTCATCCGGAATATACGTCCACGGGTCGGTCTCCGGCGCCACCCACAACCGGTGACCGCCCATCAAGTTGAAGATGCCTTCGGTCGATTCAATTTGCTTGTGGTTCACCTCCGCCAGCTGGTTTTCATCATCCCCATCCAGAAAGACGCGTACAATCCGCGGTCCGGCGGAAACCAGGTACTCCACCCGGATGAGACCATTCTCCAGGAAGGCTGTCGGACGTCCATGAAAATCACCACCGGTCATCAGGATCTCAACCCCCCTTTTGTTTCACAAAGGGATCCAGCAGCGACCGTGAAAACCCTTCAGAAAAGATGTGGTTCATGAACAAAAGGCTGGCGCTCTGCCCTCCCCATGCCAGGGCAGTCACGGATGCAGGTTGAACATGGAACTGACGCAGGGATGCCAGTGGCAAACCCAGGATGTGCATCACCGTCATCCGTACCACGTCGCCATGTGTGAAGCAGGCGGCAATTCCATCCCTGCCAGCCGACTCACGGATTTCATGCATGGCGGCGACAATGCGATCCCAGCCTGTTGCCAGGGATTCGCCCCCTGGAAAACTCACATTTGCCTTGCCGCCCAGCATGGATTTCCAGATGGGCAAATCCCGTATCTCGGTGAATTTCCTGCCCTGCAATTCGCCATAATCAATTTCATTCAGACCGGGATGGATTTGAATTTTCAACCCGAGGGCGGAAGCCAGTGGTTTGGCAGTCTCAATTGCCCGTTCCAGGGGACTGCTGAAAATGGAGCCAATCCCTTCCCCCAGCAGGTGTTCCTTGATCAAATCCGCCTGCTGCTGCCCGTTTTGATTTAAATGGACATCCGGCAGACGACCCGCCAGGGCATCCGCCATGTAATCATTTTCACCGTGACGGATCAGCAGAAGTATGGTCATCCGCCTCGATCCTTTTTTCTTCAGGCTGCAGGGCTTCCTTCTGGGCGCGCCGCCAGGCTTCCACCCGCTGCTTCACCTCAGCTTCATATCCCTCTCCGGAAGGCTGGTAAAACATGGTTCCCAGCAGCGGTGTGGGAAGATATTGCTGGGGTGTGAAATGACCCGGAAAGCTGTGCGGGTATTGGTATCCCTTGCCGTGACCCAAACCGGCGGCATCGCGGCTGGCATCCATCAGGTGCAGGGGTATTTCACCAGCTCCTTCCAGTTCCATCTGCTGCAAGGCGGTAAAGTATGCCATGGCTGAATTGGACTTGGGGGCTGTTGCCAGGTAAAGGGTGGCTTCCACGATTGGAAAAACCCCTTCCGGCAAGCCGATATATTCAAAGGCATTTGCCGCCGCAACCGCCACCAGGATTCCACGCGGGTCCGCCAGACCAATATCCTCCCCAGCCAGGACAATCAGCCGGCGTAAAATAAAGCGCGGATCCTCGCCTGCGTGCAGCATTTTCGCCAGCCAGTACAAGGCGGCATCCGGATCGGAACCCCGCACCGACTTGATAAAGGCAGAAATGGTATCGTAGTGGGGATCCCCGTTTTTACCATAGACAATCGCCCGCCGCTGGATGGATTCCTCCGCCACTGACAGGGAAATCTGAATCTCGCCAGTCAGACTGGGCTGGGTGGTCTCCACAGCCAGTTCCAGAGCGTTGAGGATGTTGCGCGCATCCCCGCCTGAAAGGCGAAGCAGATGCTCCCGGGCTTCCGGGTCGAGTTTTATGGACAACCTGCCGTAACCCCGCTCCGGATCGGATATTGCCCGGTCGAGGATGATGTTCAGGTGTTCCTCGGTCAGCGGTTTAAGTTCAAAAATCCGGGAACGTGAAACCAGCGCCGGAATGACATCAAAATAGGGATTTTCAGTGGTTGCCCCGATCAAGGTGATCAAACCTGTTTCAACATGGGGCAGCAGGGCATCCTGTTGAGCCTTGTTCCAGCGGTGCACCTCGTCAATGAACAGGATGGTCCGCTTGCGGTAAAGCCGGCGCCTTTCGCGGGCATCTGAAATCAGCCGCCGCAGGTCCGCCACGCCCGCCAGCACAGCGGAGATGGTATCAAAATGCGCCTGGGTATGATTGGCGATCAACTGTGCCAGGGTGGTTTTTCCCGTTCCCGGTGGACCGGTGAGGATGATGGAGGAAAACAACCTGTCCGCCTGGATTGCCCTCCGTAGAAGGGTGCCCTCTCCCACGATATGATCCTGACCGATGAATTCATCAAAGGAACGCGGGCGCATGCGCGCTGCCAGTGGGGCTTCCTGCTGCATGTCTGCCTGCATGGAATGATCAAAGAGGTCCATGGGTATCATTCTACCACCAACCCCCGGGCACAATTACGAATTGGCACAGGTCTTGTATCATTATCCATCATCATGACGTATACTTAAACCAGAAAGGAGCAGCCGATGAAACGATTTTCCTTACCAATTATCTTGATTCTGGCAATCTCGCTGCTGCTGACATCCTGCAACATGCCGCGTGACAAGGATAAACAG
>CALMHE010000255.1 GCA_937863865.1 uncultured Anaerolineaceae bacterium
GTGCCCTCTTCACCCGCTGGGCCGCGCTCGATGCCGCAGGCCTCATGGCATACGTCGAGTCCGGCCCGCTGCGCTACGACTACAATACCCGCCACCTCGCCGTGCTGGCGCTGGTGGAAGTGATTCCAGCGGTGAGGGATCATCTCACCGGCGGTCTGCTGGAATGGGCGGCAAAGCTGGCGATGGGTCTGGAAGGATCCGCCTGGGGAGCGCTGGGTGTCTGCCTGGGGTTGATTGTCATGGCGCTGGCTGCGTCGGTGTTGATTTTCCACCGGCAGGAGATTTGATGTTTCACGTGAAACATTTCGGAGAGGTATGGCAGGGTGTGGTCAACATTCGACCGCACCCTGCGGCAATTCATGGCGGGTGATCACACAGTGATTCGCAATGCAGGGGTGAGGCATCCGCAAACGGGATCATACCTGCACCGACACGGAACTGCCGGATGCCTCGCTCTTATAAAAAGAGAGATTGGAATGCCCTCAGCGGGGTCTCATAGGGGTACAACCGGGCGTGGCAATCTCTTATTCTTCTCAATTTCAGCATGTGATGCCAATTGTAGCAAGATTATCTGATTGATAATATTTGTCGTAAATGGATTATAATTAATTACACCATGGTTTGTTCCTTGCAACATCAACACCTTCCCCGGAGGTCAGTTGAACCCATATTTAAAGGAATATAAATGGTCCAATATCTTTGCAATGATCCATAATCTGACGTTGGATCCAAAAATTTGCCGGGATGATTTCCACCATCGTCTCGTGGTCATTACTGGAGCAACTTCAGGGATTGGCTACGCCACTGCAAAAAAATATGCCTCCCGTGGGGCGGATTTATTATTTATCAATCGCAATGAAAAGAAATCAGAAGAATTATGTGATGCCCTGAGACGGGAATTTAATGCAAATTGCACATATTTCCTCGCTGATTTTCTAAAATTATCAGATATTCATTCGGCGGCAAAGCAATTGGCAGCCCTCGAAGGAAATATTGACGTAATCATCCATAATGCCGGCTTGTATCTGACCAAGAAAACGATGACAGAAAATCATCTTGAAGCAGTCTTTCAGACAGATTATCTCAGTACTTTTATTCTAAACCATTACCTTCTGGAAAAACTAAAATCGCAAAACAGCGGTCGGATCCTGTTTGTAAATTCTGAGGCATATCGATTTGCCGCATCCGGATTACATTTCGATGATTTATTCTGGGACAGGCATCATTATTCGGGTCTTAACAGTTATGGCGCCGCAAAATTGGCGCAATTGCTTTCGATGATCAGGTTAAACGCCTATTTTCAGGGAACCGGGATAACCGTTAATGCGATGCATCCCGGGAATATTAAGACAAACAGCGGTCAAAACAACGGCTGGTTGTATAAAAAGCTCAAAAGCATCCTGGTGGATCGCTCGGCACGCCCGATGGACGTTGCCGCGGAGGCATTGTACTACCTGGGGGCTTCCCCCGAACTGGAGCATATTTCCGGCAAGTTCTTTAACCTCACCACGGTGGAGGAACCTGCCCCGCCGGCACTGGACCGAAGTGCGGCAGAAACCTTATGGAAAATCAGCATGGATTTAGGTGGTTTCTATGAAAAGTGATCAGAAAAGAGTTGTGATTGTCGGCGCCGGGATGGCAGGGTTAACTGCCGCAGCATATTTAACCCGGGCAAACTTCAACGTGACCCTGTTGGAAAAAAACGACCGGGTTGGCGGGCTGGTGGGGAC
>CALMHE010000256.1 GCA_937863865.1 uncultured Anaerolineaceae bacterium
CCGCTGATGTGGATAATTCACGCAAATTCACCCCACAGGCAGGGCAAACGATGACAGAATCAGGTGAAGATGTACTGCATCGGGAACAAGTCTGCATGGCATTCACTCCTGAAATCAGGATATCAATCAGTGGCGTTAAATCCACTCGTGTTTCTAAATTTTACACCAACTTATCAATTGTCTCTTTGACGACACTTCCCACCTGGTACTGCATCCGCCTCAGTAAATTTGCAATATGTAATAAAAGCGTGTTGGATGTTACCGGCTTGATTAAATAATCATCAGCCCCTGAGTCCAGTGCCGATGCAACCACAGCCGGATTGTCCAGGGCGGATAGAATAATAATGGGAACCTTGCTGAACTCCCGCAATAATTTGCATACCTCCCAGCCATCCATCTGGGGCATCATCAAGTCCAGAATAATGATGTCGGGAGACTCCTGGTGAGCCAATTCCAACCCTTCAACTCCGCTATTGGCGGTGATCACCAAGCCTACTTCCGTTTGGAGCAGCAGGCGTAAAATATCAGTCATAGCGGGATCATCATCAATGACCAGTACTTTTTTATTCAATAATTCCGTTAAGTTCATATGTCCTATTATGATGCATAAGACCCTGATTTTACCTTGCAATGACTTTACAAGTTTGTTGATATTTTTAAAAGTATGATGTTGAAATATACATTGCCCGCCTGATATCCTCAGATGATTATCATCTCCGTGGTATGAAATATGGTACAATTTCCCCGTTTCGTGACATGGATAATTAATACCCTTTGGGTTTTATTAATCATAATCACCAAGGAGAAGCATATATGACAAAAAAATGGGTATTCCTGTTCAATGAATTGGACCAGGCGGAAGCCTATGTTGGCGGAGTCTGGGATGATGTTCGCGGTCTCCTGGGGGGCAAGGGTGCCAATTTAGCTGAAATGACCCGGATTGGTATGCCGGTTCCTCCAGGATTTACTGTCACCACCGAAGCCTGCAATGCTTACCTGGCAGCAAGCAATAACTTCCCCGCCGGATCCTGGGAGCAGGTTTTATCAGCCCTTCATTCCATTGAAAAACAAACCGGCAAGAAATTTGGCGATCGGATCAATCCACTGCTGGTCTCCTGCCGGTCCGGAGCCAAATTTTCCATGCCCGGCATGATGGACACGGTATTAAATATCGGTTTGAACGATGAAACAGCCCGTGGCATGGTTCATCTGACCGGCAATGAACGGTTTGTTTACGACTCCTACCGGCGGTTGATTCAAATGTTCGGATCAGTCGTGCTGGGTCTGCCGGATGAGGCATTCGAGGATGTCTTAACCGAATTCAAGGTGGAACGTGGCGTCAAAGCCGATACCGACCTGGATGCAGACGACCTGAAGGTTTTAACGGAAAAATTCAAAACTGTCGTTCTGCGGTTCCGTGGTCAACCATTCCCCCAAAATCCCCAGGAACAACTTCGCCTGGCGACAGAAGCTGTTTTTAAATCCTGGAATGGCAAGCGCGCCATCGATTACCGCCGCGCTACCAATATCCCTGATGGATTGGGTACTGCGGTCAATATTGTAACCATGGTGTTCGGCAACATGGGTAACGATTCCGGT
>CALMHE010000257.1 GCA_937863865.1 uncultured Anaerolineaceae bacterium
GGTGAGATGTAACCAATGGAAGGCATCCAGCGCAAGCCAATGGCAAAGATGAGGACCAGCATGATGCCCGACCAAAACTGCGGCAGGGAGATGCCCAGGATGGCAAACACCATGGATCCCAGGTCCACCCAGGAATTTCGTTTGACCGCCGAGGCAATTCCAAGGGGAATTGCCAGAACCACGGAAAACAATAAGGCAGCCACCGATAAATAAAGGGTTGCCGGCAGCCTTTGCAGAATTAAGTCAAGCACGGGCATCTGGGCGCGGTAGGACCGTCCCAGATCGCCTGTCAGCGCCCGACCAAGCCACCTAAAATACTGAATGATGATGGGCTGGTCAAGTCCGAGAGACTTTTCCAAAGCCGCACGCCTGACGGCATCCATGCCTTCGGAGCCGTACATCACATCCACTGGATCGCCTTTAACCATGCGGATCAGCAGGAAGACAATGATGGTCATCAGAAAAAATACAGGTAAAAGAGCTAATGCCCTTCTGGCAAGGTATCTCAGCATTACAGTTCTGACACCTCTGGGTAATTGATTATAAATTTCTTATGGATAGGGATGATAAAGGTTCGATTATCGTTTGGGGAACGATTTATGGATTACATGTATTGTAATGACAATAAGTTCCCGGTCAATATGTCAGACATCTTAATTCTAGCAGGTTAAGTCATATCGGCAAATTAAAATTTGTTAAGAGTTTTGTCAGACAAGTTCGCTGCTGCCAGGTCTGGAAATCCAAAAAGAGGAATTGCTGCGCCCTCTTCGAGTACCCGCAATGACAGGCGCCATAGTAATTGCCATATAATTACCAGCCTGCATCCCTTACCCTACGATAATTCAAGCCTCTTGTGGCTCAAATATGCAGCCGCCACAAAACCCAGGATGGTGGGCAGCCAAAAGGAAATCAACCTGTACCCCAAAATAACAACCACGCAAATGGGATTGGGCACCTTGAGGCTGGTATAAAGCGCCACCATGCTTCCTTCAATGATCCCCACGCCTCCAGGGAAAATGAATGCCATCTTCCCCACAAGCACTGGAAGCCCGTAACCGGCAAACAACACCCCCAGGCTGACCGGATAACCGGCTGCCAGAAACATAAAAAACAGAGTCACCATATCAAAGGCAATGCTGATGACGGCACCCAGGAAGGGCAGCACCCAGTTGCCGTTCCGCATGGAATCCCAGGCGAAGAAAAAATTTTTCACCGCTTCCTCAACCGGGGCGGGTTCAAACGGATTATGCCGCAGTCCGGCGTATCTGCCTGCCAGCCGAACGGCAAACCGGATTGCCGCCTCCCGGAAACGAAGTGCAATCGCCAGGGCTGCAGCCGTTCCTCCCAGGAACAACAGGATGATGCCAAATTCAATCAACTGTGTATTGGTCAGGTCGTGCAGCAGGATCAGGTACAGGGTGCCAATCAACGCCAGCCCCACCAGAACTGCATTATATAAATACCCCGGCAGAGTGCCTGCCACGACGGCGGTGCTGCCATCCCGGCTTTCCCTGCGGATCCAGGTGTAGGTTGCAGTCGCCCCGCCCACAAATCCCCCGCCAATCAGGCTGATGCTGGCGGATGCCAGGGTGATTAATGCACCCTTGAAAACCGACAGGTTTTGTTTGTACACCTTCACGATTCTGTGCAGCATGATTCCACTGCCGACATAGCTCATCACCTGGGCAGCAACTGCCAGGATGACCGCCCACCAGGTCATTTCCCTGACAACCGACCAGGAGTGCTGCAGGCTGGCGATTTGGGGAATCAGCAGGTGGACAGCCAGACCCAGAATAACCAGCGCGGGGATGGAATGCCAGCCCGGGAGTTTTACTGGTTTTTTCGGTGTCATCTCCTTATCCATGGATGTGCACCCTCCGGTAGAACCAGCGCTTGGTCACCTCCGCCGCTGCCACATAAAGCACGACAATGCCCAAAATCCAGGGCAGGTAAATAAATGGAAGCCGGGTAAAGCCAAGCAGCCCCGCAACAGGCGAGTAAGGGATCAGCAGAACGATCAGGGCAATCACCAAAGTCGCTGCCATCATTAACCGGCTGGGGACACTCCGGTTGAAGGGCAGGCGCGTACGGACCACGAAAATCACCAGCATGGCGGACAGGATGGATTCAATGAACCAGCCGGTCTGGAACTGGGCTTCACTGGCTTTCAGCACCCATAGCAGAACGCCAAAAGTCAGGTAGTCAAATATGGAGCTGAGCGGACCAAAAATGAGCATGAACCGGCGGATGAATCCGACATCCCACCTGCGCGGGCTTTCAATGTAATCCGCATCCACATTATCGCTGGCGATGGTCATCTCCGGAAAATCCGTCAGGAAGTTGATCAGCAGGATTTGCTTTGGCAGCAATGGCAGAAATTTCAGGAAAAGGGATGCCCCCGCCACACTGAACATGTTGCCAAAATTGGCGCTCACCGCCATGAACACATATTTCAGGGTATTGGCAAACGTCCGGCGCCCCTCGCGGATGCCCTGCTCCAGAACCGCCAGGTCATGTTTGAGCAGGACAAATTCCGCCGCTTCCTTGGCGACATCCACTGCATTTTCGACGGAAATTCCCACGTCAGCGCTATGCAGGGAGGGGGCATCGTTGATTCCATCCCCCATATACCCAACCACATGACCCGTCTTTTTAAGCGCCAGGATGATCCGCTCCTTCTCGTTGGGATCCACCTCGGCAAAAATGTCGGTACGCTCGGCAGTGTGCCAGAGCGCCTCATCGCTAAACTCATCCAGCTGCGAACCGGTCAGAATCGCCGGCGATTCAATCCCGATGGATTCAGCAATGTGCATGGCTGCGTACTGATTGTCACCGGTGATGATTTTCAAGTGCACACCCAGCGTCCGCAGGCTGGCAATGGCATCCCTCACACCCGGCTTGGGGGGGTCAAAAAAAAGCAGAAAACCGGCGAAAGTTAAATCCGTTTCGTCTTCCTTGGAATAGGTTGATTTTTCCACCATCAGGCGGGTAGCCACGCCCAAAACCCGGTATCCCTGGCGGCTCCATTGGGCATGCAGGTTATGAATTTCCGCCGCCCGGTCCTCCGTGAGAGGCAGCAGGCTCCCATCGACAGTTTCCCGGGTGCAGACATGCAGAATATTGTCCAGCGCCCCCTTGCAGACCAGGGTGCATATCCCCTTCTCCTTTACAACCACGCTTAACCGCTTGCGGACAAAATCATAAGGGACCTCATCCACCTTGTCCGCCCCCGGCACACCAGCTGGCAGGGAGGTGATGATTGCCTCGTCCATCGGATTGGGCATGCCGGTTTGAAAATAGGCATTCAACCAGGCGAACCGCCTGACGCTTTCCGAATCCCTGCCCTGCGGGTCGCAGGCTTGATCCAGACTCACGACACCCAGGGTGAGGGTGCCGGTCTTGTCCGTGCAAAGGATATCCATGCTGCCAAAGTTTTCGATGGCAGTCAGCCGGCGCACAATGACACCCCGGTTTGCCATATCCTGGGCGCCTTTTGACAGGTTGATGTTGATGACCGCCGGCAGCAGCTGGGGGGTCAAACCCACCGCCAGGGCAATTGAAAAGAGGAGTGAATCAAGAATGGGTTTGTGAAAGAAGACATTCGCCGCGAAGATTCCCACAACCAGCACCAGCATGACCTCGGTGAGCAGGTAACCCAGTTTGCGAATCCCATGCTCAAATTCCGTCTCGGGCGGGCGCAGGGTCAGGCGCCGGGCGGTCTGCCCAAAAATGGTATGCACGCCGGTCTCCACGACGAGGAGGGTGGCGCTGCCGCTGCGCACATTGGTTCCCATGAAGACACAGTTGGTGCGCCCGGAAAGGGATGCGCCTGCGTCAACCACGCCGGGTTGTTTCTCCACCGGGAAGGTCTCACCGGTGAGCACCGCCTGATTGACAAAGAAATCCCTGGCTGCCAGCAGGACGCCGTCCGCTGGAATCAGGCTGCCGGCGGATAAATGCACCACATCGCCCGGAACCACCTCGTCCGCCGGGATGGACTGCTCCCTGCTATCCCGCAAAACAGTCGCTTTAATGCTGACCTGGGCTTTCAGCTTTGCAGCCGCGTTGTTGGCGTTGAACTCCTGGTAGAAACTCAGGATTGCGCTGCCCAGTACGATGGTGAAAATGATAAGGGCGTCCGTCCAATCACCGACCACGGCGGAAATGATCGTTGCCAGCAGGAGGATCAAAATAATCGGGCTTTTAAATTGATTCAGGAAAAGACCGGCGGGGGTGATCCGCGCCCGCACGTCCAGGGTGTTATGACCCGCCTTCTGTAAATGGACCTGGGCAATTGTACCTGTCAGCCCGCCAGGGGAGGATTCGAGGGCTTGAAAAAGTTGTTCCGGTTTGAGATTCCAATACCCTGGCAGATTGCCGGTGGGAATGGGAATGGAGGACATGTCACACCTGTCAGGATGAAAAAGACAATCCTGCCGCCAAACGGAAGATGCTTGTATTATCCCATAATTATTCCATGGTTGTCCACTGCTGCCGGGAAATATCCGACCGGCACCGGTTGGGGGCGGCGGGGAATCACAATGACAAATTTGAATATAATATCTTTACAAGGAGTTCTTATGCACATTCGGGTTGGACTTGAAAATGGGGATGAAAACCGCGCGGTTGCATGGGCGCTGGATTACCCGGGCTGCTTTGCCTATGGCGCCGAACCGGCGGAAGCCTTGGTGCAGGCGGCACTGGCATTCCTGGCATACCGCAGCTGGATCCGGGGCAAGGGCGGGCTGCCGGGCTTGCCGGATGACCGCGAGGTGGATATCAAACTGGTGGAAACCTGGCAGGTGTACTGGATCGATGAAAATTACGACGAGGGCGCCGGCAAACCTTACGCCGTCAACGCCTGGTTTCACGACGACTGGAAACCGGTCACCCGGGCGGAACGGCTGCGGGCAGAGAAATTGCTCCAATGGAGCCGCGAGGACCTGCTGGCGGCAATCGAGGGCTTGGACGAAGCGGAGCTGGACGCCGAACGACCCGGTGAACGCTGGTCAATCCGCGGCATCGTAAAGCATGTGGGCGGGGCGGAATGGTGGTACCTGGACCGGCTGGGTCTGGCGGGGATAAAGCATTCAGAGGTGCCCGGTGATATGCTGGAACGCCTGGATGTTGTGCGCACCCGCCTGCTGCAGATTCTGCCCGATCTTGAAGGAAGCAGCCAGGTGGTGGGCATCCAGGGCGAGTTCTGGTCACCGCGCAAGTTGATCCGCCGGGCGATCTGGCACGAGTTGGACCACGCCCAGCATATCCGCAAATTACGCAAATAAACCCGGGCTGCACCCGCGGATGTTCGTTCCCGCTGTCAGGGAATCCGTGTCCACACCACCGGGTTGCCCCTGCTGGTGCTGGTGATGATGGGGTGAATCGGGGCAACCCCACTCCGTTGCCTGGTGATGGGGGTTGCCCTATATATGTTACCCATCCCTGGGTTTAATGATTGGATATGCCGGTTTGCCCCCCGCTTGAATCCGTCAGACCGAACGCCTGCCCCCCATGAGACTCATCGCGAGGAACGTCACGCCAAACAATCCGACGACCAGGATAACGATTGCAGACATGGTGCACCTCCTTGAGACTTTGTTTGAAGTACAATAATGAAAGATATTGGTACTCCTGATTGAATATTAGTTAATTGGTACAACACTTCACACGGGATTTGGTTGCCCGTTATACTTTATATACGTTTAACCAACCCGAAAAGTTCCAAAAAAAATAAACCAGTTTCGGACCAATTCCCATGAAAAAGAACCCTGATTTCCCTGAAAACCATCCCACTGCCAGCCCGGTTGAAGCCCTGCCGATCCCGCTGGCTGCCATGTTGTTCCTGGCTGCCCTGCTTCTGCTCCTTTTCGTGGGGGCGCCCATGCAGAATGCCTCCTTTGGCTGGGGGCTGTTGGCAACCGAACTGATCTGCATTCTGCTGCCGGCTGTCTGGTTGCTGCGGCTGCGCGGCATCCGCATTCTGCCCGGTTTGTCAGTCACCGATCCGGATACACGCAGGCTGAAGCTGCCCTCCCCCGGCGCAGCAATCCTGATCCTGCTGTTGGGATGCGGGCTGTGGCTGGTGGGCAGTTTCCTGGAGGCGGTCCTGACCCAGATTTTACCGGTTTCAGCCGGCTCCCCGCCGGATGCCTTCCCCACCACCACCGGCAGGCTGCTGCTGATTGCCCTGGGCATGGTGGTTGCCGCTCCCATCTGCGAGGAGGCACTCTTCCGGGGCGTCATCCAGCGTTCCAATGCCATCCACGGCAAGTGGGCGGGCATCCTCGTCAGCGCGGGCTTGTTTGCCCTCTTTCATCTCAGCTTCCAGCGCGCCCTGTCAATCATCCCGGTGGCACTGGGACTCGCCTGGCTTTTCTGGCGGACAGGCTCATTGATTCCCGGCATCCTGCTGCATGCCGTCAACAACCTGGCGGGCATGGTGTTGCTGATGGTGTCCACCCGCAATCCGGGTTTAATTCTTCCCATCCATGCAATCATCGGGTTTGCGGCAGGACTGTTGATCATTCTCACCACCATCCCGCTGCTTAAATGGTTGATTCCTGCACCGGTGGAAGAGCCGCGCCCGGAGCCGCTGCCCGGCAGCCCCATCCGCCGCTGGATGCCGGTGATTGTGAATTTCATCGCAATCCTCGTCATGATCGTCACCCTGCAGGCAGGCACCCGACCCGGCGTGCTGGCAAAGGGCAATCCGCTTAAGCTGGAAGCCAAACCGCTCGGTGCACCGGTAGAATTGCATTACACAGTCCACAACCGGCTGGATGCCCATGTGGGGAATATGATCTGCAAGCTCCAGCCTGTGGAATCCGCCACCCAGCTCGATTGCGCCAGGCATGTGGATGCCTATGAAACTACCACATTAACCGGCTATTATGCCTCCGACACGCAAGACTGCCACCTGACTGCCGTGTGGGATGCCGAAATGCACCTGGTATCCGCCTCGCAGACCTGTAAAAGTGATAAATCCACCGGAGAGTGGACGGCTGAACGGGCGGGGGAGGAAATCCAGCTGCGATATGTCGATCCTGAAATGGATAGAACCCTCATCATCCCGGCGGATGGCATGCTGCCGCAGGAGGCTCCCTTCCGTTTGATGGCGCTGCCTTTCAGCCTGGGGGAGGCGCTGGGCAGTACGCTGGGCTGGGCGAACCGCTGGCAGCCGGAGTTGAATGCCATGGGACCGCTGGTGGAGGATGTTGTGGTGTTCGTGCAGACAGCCCAACCGCTGCGCCATTGGGTTGTCTGGCGGGTGATGATTGGCAAATATCTGGTCGGTTATTATGATACCAACGCCCCCCATACGCTGCTGCAGTACGAGGATGATGTTTTTATTTACAAGCTTGTTGATGAATAACTTAAGGAAAAAACATCCTCTAATTATAAAAATGGTTCAGCGTATGGGCAGGGTTTGTCATTGCGTGTGATCATGCAGTGATCCGCAAGGTAGAGGTGATGCATCCGGCAGGTTCCGGGTTTGTTTAGGTATCATCCCTTTTTCGGATGCCTCGGGTTCCTGTCGTGGCAACCTCTCCATGCAACCCAGCCTGCCGCCCGGTTCCTCCCAAACCATGATGAAAATCCATCAAACTCATGCCTTCCTCCCGACGAATATCCTCCGATTTATCGTATAATTCATCCGGTGGAGAATTGCTCCACCCCGATTTGATTCAATTCACGTACAGAGGACAGATAATGCCTGAAGAAGATCCCCGAATTATCGAATTGCGCGAGATGCGCGCCAAATCCCGGCAGGGTGGCGGCAAGGAACGCATCGCTGCCCAGCATGCCAAGGGCAAACTCACCGCTCGTGAGCGCATCGAGATTTTGCTTGACTCCGGCACCTTCCAGGAGCTTGAACCTTTCGTCACCCAGGGTCACGATGAAACCAGCCCCGAACCCAGCAAAATCCCCGGCGACGGTGTGGTGACCGGCTTTGGAAAGATTGACGGGCGCACGGTGTACGTCTATTCACAGGATTTCACCGTCCAGGGCGGTTCGCTGGGCGAAATGCAGTCCCACAAGATCTGCGCCGTGATGGATCTGGCAGTGCGCAACGGCTCGCCGATCGTCGGCTTAATCGACTCCGGCGGGGCGCGCATCCAGGAAGGTGTCCGCTCACTGGGCGGCTACGCCGAAATCTTCCGCCGCAACGCCCTCTATTCCGGCATCGTCCCCCAGATCAGCGTGATCATGGGACCCTGCGCCGGCGGCGCCTCCTATTCACCCGCACTCACCGACATCATTATCATGGTCGAAAAGACCTCCTACATGTTCCTCACCGGACCTGACGTGATCAGGACCGTCACCCATGAGGAAGTGGACGCCGAAACCCTGGGCGGGGCGATGACCCATCACACCGTCAGCGGACTGGCGCACCTCACCGCCCCCACCGACCAGGATGCCCTGGCGACCGTGCGGAGC
>CALMHE010000258.1 GCA_937863865.1 uncultured Anaerolineaceae bacterium
GTTTATTGAGCATTCTGAAAATCATAACCAATCTGGGCGAAAAACAAATATAAACATCATGGGCGTCGGGCAATCGATTCGCCCTTCTCCGTTTGGGGGTCAGAAAATGATCAACGAAACAATCCCGCATCTCCGTTATCTCATTGCCGGTAAATTACGCAGGGATTATGTCCTTCTACCGAATGGCAAGGCAATAAATAATTCTTTGGGAGGCAGTTTAATTCATTCCGCTGTCGGGGCTGCCATATGGGAAAAGGATATCGGCTTGGTGAGTCGTGTGGGCAGCGATATTCCTGCAGAGTGGATTGAATTGATCGCCCGGGCAGGGTTTGACATACGGGGAATCCATCGGACAGCCGATATACCAAATTCTCTTTTTTTCGCCTCCTTTCCAGATCTTGACACCCGCACACATAGTGAACCTTTTCGTCATTATCAACATGCCCATCACCCTTTTCCAAAAGCACTGGTTGGATATGTCCACGCTGACTCCACTATTGACAGCCGGACACAGGCATCCGCATATACGCTCAAAACTTCTGATCTACCGGCAGATTATCTGGATTCTACGGCTGCCCATATTGCCCCGCTCGATTTTTTAACCCATTCACTGCTTCCGTCCGCATTGCGGCAGGGACATATCAACACCATCACACTCGATCCGAATTCCAGCTACATGAATCCAACGTTCTGGGATGACATACCCGATATTCTGACAGGTGTCACAGCTTTTTTAACATCAGAGGAAAAAATCCGCAGTCTGTTCCATGGACGATCAAACGATTTATGGGAAATGTCTGAGGTGATCGGCAGTTATGGGTGTGAAATGGTTGTCATCAAGCGCGGGAGCCGGGGACAATACTTGTATGACCATCCCGGTCGATCCCGCTGGGTCATACCCGCCTACCCAGCACGTGCCGTTAATCCGATTGGCGCCGGTGATGCATTTTGCGGGGGTTTCCTGGCTGGTTATCGGTCGCGGTACAATCCTCTTGAAGCCGCTTTATTCGGCAACATCTCGGCTTCGATGGTGATTGAAGGGATGTTTCCCCTGTTTGCCTTGGATGCCCTGCCCAACCTTGCCACTGCACGCTTGGATTTTTTACGCAATACAGCGCAAAAAGCCTGATCTGGTAAAACAATAATATTATTTCCGAAACCTGACTGATTACTCGGTCAGACGTTCCATGGAGCGGTTTAATATGTTTTGCAACCAGGTTTGGAAGACAATGCGTTTAATGGATCTGGCAGCCTGAATGGCTTGCACCTCATCTACTGGATGATTACCATAAATGGTTTGATGATAGGCTTCCAGTAAAATATTCGCTGATTCAGTCAGCTGGGGAATTGCAACAACCAATAGTTTAACCAGCTCTGCCGGGGTTTGAGCTTCAGAAAATGGCTGTTTCAACCGTTTAAGACTATGTTCCACAACCAGGAATGCGCGTTCCATTGGAGACAATTTGGCTTCATCAGCTTTCCGCTGTAACCAGCCGGGAACTTTCCATCCGGCTCCTGTAATCAGTTTTTCCAAAAGAATGGGTGTTGGCGGCAGCTGCTGGATTTTCTTGCGCATCAGGAATACACCTGCACCAGCCAATACCAGAACAACCAGAACCGGAATAATCCAGCTGATTTTCCTGGGAGGGGGTTCAATTGTGACTTCCGGAATTAGGTTGTCTCCAGATATGCCTTCATATGGTGGAGCCTCCAATGGTCCCCGATTACGCCAATCCCGCATTTCTTCTGCGAATTCATCAATGGCTCCGCCAGCTCCTGAAAGGAGTGCAGTGGGACGATAAAGAGACGGCAATCCTGACGTGGGTTCAAATTCCACCCAACCCAGATCGTCAAAAAATACCTCCGGCCAGGCATGGCTGTGTTTGGAAAGCACCTGGAATGCCTTGCCATTCTCCTCCGGTTCACCCTGGGCATATCCGACCGCAAGCCGGGCTGGAATACCTACTGCGCGTAACATCATCACTTCAGCAGTTGCGTAATAATTGCAATATCCCTCTTTTTGCTCAAACAGGAACCATTC
>CALMHE010000259.1 GCA_937863865.1 uncultured Anaerolineaceae bacterium
CTGCAATGAGGCGGCTATATCCCAGCCCTTCGGGCGCGGTAGGTCCACCGGCAGGAAACCCGCCTGGATTTCACGACCGATTTCAAACTCCCGTTCCAATGCCCTTCGATAGAGGTTCTCCTGTTCCCACAACCTGGCATTTTCCAGCGCCACACTCATGGATGCAGCCAGCGTCTGCAGCAACCGGACATGGGATTTTTGGAAGGCATTTTCCTCCTCAATATTTTGCAGGCTTAATATCCCGGTCACCTGACCCTCCACGAACATTGGCACACCCAGCCACGACTTGGGTGTCACCGTTCCGGGTATGGTGGGTTGACCCAGCCTGGCTGCTTTTTCAGCTACATGGGTGTTGACCAGGACCGGCTTGCCGGTCTGGATGATTTTTTGACGGAAACCGCCCGGGGGGTGCGGACCCGGGTAGTAGATTTGTTCTCCACATTCATAGGCATATCGATGTTCAACCGAATTGTTGTCTGGATCGTAAGTGGAGATCATGACAACCTGGGCATCAAAAAAATCACGTATCCGCCTGCCGACCAGGTCAAAAATCTCCTGTACGTCCAGGTGAGCCACCAGACCATCCTGGACTCCACTGATGATTGCCAGCTCCGCCTCGCGTTCCGCCAGGTTTTGTAATAATTTTTCCCGCTCCTTGGATGGGGAAGGGTTTTTATTCGTTGTCATCCTGCCTCCTCTTCAAATGAAAACGGGCTTGGTATTCATTATACGGATTCTTTCTCCGTGGTGATTAATGAATTTTTGGGGGATTTATTTGCCAGTCCTTTAACCAGAACGGAGTGGATATCATCACCACTCCGTCACAATCCAAAATGATCACCTGGTTGTCAGTGTTTTTGAACCCGACTGCCTCATCAAGCGGGGTTGTCGTTTGCAGGAATTGTCTTCCAGTATTTCCGCTTGACGCCATCTTCAGGCTCCTCAAAGCGGGACCATTCAAATCCCTGTGCAACAAGGAACTGGTGAATGGGATTATCCACATCGTTATTCCCGGGGCATAAAATGATCATGCCGCCCGGCTTGGTGACCCGCGCCAGTTCCCGGTACTCCTGCTCTGGAAAATCCCCAAACACATGACCGCCCATCGTAATATCAGCAAACTTATCCGGCAATGGAATATCAGTGATGACTCCATCAATCGGATACACATTGGTCAGGTTGCGGGTTTTTATCTCCAGTCGAATATATTTGCGGAGTCTGGCTACAGGCTCAACAGCAAAAACAACCTCAGCATAAGGTGCAGCCACAAATGCCAGACGTCCCGTACCAGCGCCAACATCAATGACTGTCTTTCCCATAAAATCGGTCAACGAGGTTAATTCCCGGTCATCCCAACCCAGAAAGGGCTGCCTGTCGTATATTGCCGGGTCAAGGGCATAAACCAGCAGATCCACCATGGACCGCATGATGTTGACTTCAGCCAGCCGGATTTCCTCCCGGGTAGGGCTGGTATCCGGTTCCAGCATCATTACTTTGTCCAACCAATCATTCAATGATGGGCATTTGTGGCGGAAAAACCACTCCACCACCGGGTTTGCCTTCAAGGCGACCTGTAAATCCGGCTCCGGCAGCCAGCCTGACAGCCAGTTTACTTGCACTTCCTCCAACAGCAGCAGGCAATTAAATGATAAATCAGATACATCCATCCATTTAAGCGGCATTGATTTACTCCCTCATTTTTTTATGAAGTCAAAGTATAACACTTGACTCCACACTAAATTTCTGCATGATGCAGGCTCTCATCCATCCAGCCCAGGTATAACTCCAATCCCCTGTCGATGGGTATCTGGATAATCTCCGGAATCTCATAGCTGTGATTTTCCAGGATGGTTTTCTCAACATCAGAATACAGTTGAGCTGCAGTCTTGACG
>CALMHE010000260.1 GCA_937863865.1 uncultured Anaerolineaceae bacterium
ATCCTCGAGTGAAAAAAGGCCGGCGCGCAGGCCGTCGTCGATGTCGTGCGCGTCGTAGGCAATGTCGTCGGCCAGCGCCGCGACCTGCGCCTCCAGCCCCGCGATGGTGGCGAGTTCCAGATCGTGCTCGCGAACATACTCAGCGATCGCCTGCGGCACGCCATGCTCGCGGTAGCGGCCCGCGGGCGCGCCGGAGGCATCGACCAGCGGCCCGTTGTGCTTGACGATTCCTTCCAGCACTTCCCAACTCAAGTTTAAACCTGGGAAATCAGGGTATCTTCTTTCCAGTTCGGTAACAATCCGGTAGGATTGTTTATTGTGGTCAAATCCTCCAAAATCCTTCATGAGTTTCGAAAGCGTTGCTTCTCCTGCATGCCCAAATGCCGAATGCCCCAAATCATGTGCTAGGCAAATGGCTTCGGTGAGGTCTTCATTCCCACCCAAGGCACGAGCCAAAGTACGACCGATTTGGGCTACTTCCAATGTATGGGTTAAACGGGTCCGATAGTAATCCCCCTCATAATTAATAAAAACCTGGGTTTTGTACTCCAAACGGCGGAATGCTGTCGTATGTAAAATCCGATCACGATCACGTTGAAAACAAGTACGAAAATCCGATTCATGATCCGGATATAAGCGCCCCCGACTTTTTTTACTGGCAGTACCATAAGGTGCCAGGTATTTTTCTTCCATATCTTCCAAAATTTGACGATTAAAAATCATAACGAACTCCATAAAACGAATGTTGACAGGATTACAAAGAGATAATTGATGAACTGATCAGGATGTGATTGGAATGGTGAAAATTATGGTTTGGGATGCACCAGCTTGTTTGAGTGCATCTGCCACATTGTCTACTTTCTCCGGCGCGACCAAAGCAATCATATTTCCACCCCGCCCGCCACCAGATAATTTCGCGCCCAAAGCGCCACTTTGCAGGGAGGTCGATACCAACAAATCCAATTTCGTACTTGAAACAGTCATTTCCTGCAACAAAATGTGGTTTTGGGATAATAGGGAGCCAAGGTATTCAATTTTGCCATGTTCAATAGCTGTGCGAGCCTGATCAGTTATCTGTGCCACCTGGGTAAATAATGTTTCGAATTTATCCGGTGAATCTTCCCATCGGCGACGGACATCTGAAACAACTTTACCCGTTGGACTGGGTTCACCGGTATCTGCAATAATCAATGTGAAAGGCTGTTTGACATGTACCAGTTGCCATGGATGCCCCTTGATAAAATAAATTGGTTGTTGGTATGTAATGACGGTATTGTCAATTCCTGATGGATTTCCATGTTGTCTGCGTTCGGAAAGATAGGCGATCTGATTGATCGTTGGGGGATCAAGAGGGTGACCGAGAAAGTTCGGTAAAGACCGGCAGATTGCCACTGCGACTGCAGCGCTTGATCCCATTCCACTGGCTGGAGGAATTGTGGATTTAATTATCAACCGGAGTGGAGGCAGATTAGAACATTTTAGTACGTCCTGAATTGCCAGAAGGGTGATTTTAATGGGATGTGAGTCAGATAGTTGATCCAAGCGGGATGATAAATGGATTGCGGGTGCTTCAATCCAAATATCCTCTCGGGAGCCCCCGGGTAAAGGAACGATGGTGGCACGGACAGAGACCTGGTTAATGGGAACAGCTATTGCGGGTCGGTTGTATACCACAGCATGTTCACCAAATAGGATGCATTTTCCAGGTGCGGTCGCGGTCGTGGCAGGCATTTGAGTCTTATGATAGATAAATTATTCCAACCACACTGATTCCCCAAAGAACAATCGTGATTTGAAGGGGAATATCGGATAGCAATACTTCCTCGGGGGCTCCGCCGGCATCTTCCACCTGGATTAAATATAAATACCGAAACAGGCTGTACAGGACGAAGGGGATCGTTAGCATCATCAGGTAGTTTTCAGGTAAATTAACCGCCGAAAAAGTGTAAAGGCTGTAAGCAATAATGGTTGTGCTGAGCACAATGATGATCAATTGGTCCAAAAGTTGGATTGTATATCCCCCCAACACCTTGCGATGGTTTCGGGCATCGTCTGTCATCAGTACCAATTCTGCACGGCGTTTCCCAAAACCAAGGAACAAAGCCAATAATGTCATACAGACAAACAACCAGGGGGAGAATCTTTCCACGTCTATCAGAACAACACCTGCCAAAACCCTCAGCACAAAACCTGCTGCAACGACCAGGACATCAATTAATGGAATGTGTTTCAACCATCGTGAATAGGCAATATTTAAAAATAAATATCCAAGGGCAACAATGGTAAATTGCCAGGAAAGGATAATGGATACCGTTACAGTTACACAGGATAATAATATTGCTGCAATAAGGGCTGACTTGACGGATAATTTGCCAGATGCAATGGGTCGATTGCGTTTAATTGGATGTTCCTGATCATATTGAATATCCAGAATATCATTGAGAATATAGACAATGCCAGAAATAATGCAGAATAAGAATAAACCAGTTAAGGTACGAAATAACGCAGTTGGATTCGTTAATTGTTTATCAAAAATCAAGGGAGCCAGAAGGAATGCGTTCTTCGTCCACTGACGCGGCCGCATGGATTTAATGATTAACTGAATCATGATGTAATCTTATCATAACTCTTGCGATACAATAAACGTATGGAGAAGAACCGCTTGGATGTGATGATGGTTGAGCGCGGTATCGCGGGTAGTCGATCTTTGGCACAGCGACTTATCATGGCTGGACAGGTGAGGGTGAATGGTCAGATTGCAGAAAAACCTTCACTTAAGTTTGATAATACCGTGAAAATAGTTCTGGAAACAGGTCCCCGATATATCTCGCGCGGGGGCGAGAAACTTGAAGCAGGTCTGGCAGCCTGGAATTTATTGGATCTTTCAGGCTTGGTTTGTGTGGATGTAGGTGCATCAACAGGTGGTTTTACGGATTGTTTATTGCAGCATAAGGCAGACCGGGTTTATGCGGTGGATGTTGGGTACGGAGTTTTACACTGGAAATTAAGAAATGATCCCAGGGTTGTCTGCATGGAGAGAACCAATGCGCGGTACATTGAGTCTTTTCCGGAAAATGTTAACCTGGTGACAGTGGATGCATCGTTTATATCTTTAAGAGTATTATTGCCTGTGATTCATTTGTGGCAATCCAAGGATGGTTTACTGATTGCATTGATAAAACCTCAATTTGAAGCTGGCAGGAAGGACGCCGCAAAAGGGGCTGGTGTAATCAGAGATCCTGAAGTACACAGGCGTGTGATTGAAGAGGTATTTTATGAGGCGCAAAAATCCGGATATGGGATCAAGGGATTGATCAGGTCGCCTTTGTTAGGACCGAAAGGAAATACGGAGTTTCTAACTTATTTGTCATGGAATGAGAGTTCCTTATCCCACTTGGATGAATTAATCAATCAGGTAATCGGTGGGCAATAACCGAATTGGAGGAAGAAATGGTTGATGCTTATGTCCGCAGATTATTAGGAAATAATGAAACCATTCTATTCACCACCCGGCAACACTGGTTTCTTCTGGTACAGGAGATTTTCCTTGAATTGGTGCTGGTTGGGGTGATTGTTTTTCTAGGATTGTTATTATTACCGGTGTCACCACTTTTCGCTCTAGCTTTTATCCTGCTTATCGTGCCACTATATGGGTTGATTCGGGATATCCTGGTTTTTTCCTCTCAACAATTCCTGGTTACCAACCGCAGAGTCATTCATGTTCGGGGTGTATTTCATAAAACCGTCATGGATTCTTCCCTGGAGAAAGTAAACGATGTAAATATGGATCAACCTTTATTGGGCAGGTTGTTTGATTATGGCGATGTCCGGATTCTTACCGCAAGCGAAGAAGGCGTCAATGTATTCAAATTTATCGCAAAACCCATCAAGTTGAAAACTGCCATGTTAAATGCCAAAGCTGCGATGAGCCACCAGGAATTGGTATCTGAAGATTATGGCAATGGTCAGTCATCCAAGGTATCTCCGGAGATTCAATTAAAACAGGAAGTAATTCGTATGATTGAGGAATTGGATGATCTCAGAAAGAAAGGGATCATTTCAGAAGAGGAATTTCGCCAAAAAAAGGCTGAACTATTAAAACGAATATGAATAGGGCGACGAACTTAGGAATAAAGGGTTTTTAAGGTATACTAATCCGGTTATGAGGATGGAATCGATTCGAAATTTCTGCATAATTGCTCATATTGACCATGGTAAATCGACGCTTGCAGACCGGCTGCTGCAAATGACTGGTACCGTGTCAGACAGGGAAATGGTGGCGCAGATCCTTGATTCGATGGATTTGGAACGCGAAAAAGGCGTGACCATCAAAGCTTCTGCGGTTCGCATGCTCTATAAGGCGAAAGATGGCATTGAATATGAGTTGAACCTGATCGACACTCCCGGACACGTGGATTTCAATTATGAAGTCAGCCGTGCATTGGCGGCATGTGAAGGGGCAATATTAATTGTGGATGCCACCCAGGGGATAGAAGCTCAAACACTGGCAAACCTGTACCTGGCATTGGATGCTGATCTCATTATCCTTCCGGTCATTAATAAGATTGATTTGCCATCAGCCCGACCAGATGAGATTGCCATGGATTTGGAACATTTGCTTGGAGTTTCAGCGGATGACATCCCCAGAATTTCTGCCAAAGATGGAACCAATGTAGACCAGGTGCTCGAAGCTATTGTTCGTTTTGTTCCTCCACCACAAGGTGATACTGATTTGCCGTTAAGGGCATTAATTTTTGACTCGCATTATGATTCGTACAAGGGAGTGGTTGCGTATATCCGAATAGTTGATGGAAAAATCCGATCCTCGGATGGTCTTCGGTTGATGGCTACAATGACGGACATCAAGCCGGTCGAAATTGGTATTTTTTCACCCAATATGAAACCAGTCGATCAATTACTGGCAGGGGATGTGGGGTATATCGCAACAGGTTTAAAAACCGTTTCTGAATGCCGGGTCGGAGACACAATCACGGGCATCCAAAATCCAACCCATGCGCCTCTCCCGGGTTATCGTCACCCCAAACCGATGGTTTTTGCCGGGATATACCCTGTTGAAGGAGAGGATTATGACGATCTGAAGGAATCGTTGGAGAAACTCCAGCTGAACGATGCTTCCCTGATTTATCAACCTGAGACTTCTCAAGCATTGAACTTTGGTTTTCGTTGTGGTTTTCTGGGATTATTCCATATGGAAATCATCCAGGAAAGGTTGGAACGGGAATATGACCTGGATGTGGTGATCACAGCCCCCTCAGTGGAATATGAAGTGTATCTATTGAATGGGGATAAACTGGTCATCGATTCCCCATCCGACTTGCCGGACGAATCCGTCATTCAGGAAATCAGGGAACCATGGATGCGTTTGGATATCATTACCCCAACGGAATTTTATGGACCTGTGATGGAATTGGTGACCAGTCATCAAGGCATATTTGCCCAACAGGATTATCCAGCACCAGATCGGGTCCAATTAGCCTATGAGATACCGCTGGCTCAAATCATTGTCGATTTCTTTGATGATCTTAAATCCCGGACACGGGGTTATGCATCGATGGATTATGCGTTCATTGGTTACCGTCCAAGCGATTTGGTTAAGTTGGAAGTGATGGTGGGGGGAGAGCCGGTCGACGCACTGGCTTGCATTGTTCATAAGGATGAGGCGTATCATAAAGGTCAACGGCTGGTGACCAGATTGAAAAAATTGATCCCCCGGCAGATGTATGATGTGGCAATACAGGCTTCTGCAAGTGGACGCATTATCTCACGTGCCAACGTTAAAGCATTGCGGAAAGATGTGCTGGCTAAATGTTATGGCGGAGATATTACACGCAAGAAGAAATTACTTGAGAAACAGAAACGCGGCAAGCGACGGATGAAAATGGTGGGAAGTGTCGAAATTCCACAGGAAGCATTTATGGCAGTACTGCGCCTGGAGGACGAGTGACACAGACAGAATCCTCAAAACGCTTTAGCCGATGGCGTTGGCTGCCCGGTGTACTCATCAGTGCCGTAGCCATCTTAATCATTATCAAGGTGGCAGGGGATTGGGATGCCCTCATTCAATCTTTTCGTTTATTTGGGATCAAATATATCCTGGCTGCGACTGGATCGTGTCTGCTCTTTTTATTGATTCGCGGACAAGCCTGGAGAACAATTCTTGGTGGAAGGGCAACTTTTCCTCAAGCATTCCGGGTTGTAAACGAGGGATACCTGGTTAATAACATTCTGTTCAATCGGGCAGGCGAACTTGCCAGAGCTGTAATCATGGGCAGGATCATTGGAGAAAACCCATTTTTTGTTCTTTCCACCATTGTCATTGAACGCGCTTTCGACCTTGTAATAGCCGCTGGTTTATTACTGGCTACTTTACCCCTGGCATTGGGTATGGATTGGGCACGCCCGGTTGCAGTTGTCACAATAATGCTTGTGGTCATTGGATTGGTGGTTTTATTTCTCATCGCCCGAAACCATAAAATCGTCGAAGGATGGGCGGAAAATAACCTCACAAAATGGAATTTTACCCGCAAGTACCTCCTGCCTCAAATAAAACCTTTACTGGCAGGTTTGGGTACCCTGACAAAGCCGGCACAATTTCTACTCTCGTTTTTATGGATTTCCATCAGCTGGGTGGCAGCCATTGGAATGTACTACACCATGTTGTTAGCCATCAATCCTCATGCACCGGTTTGGTGGGGGATATTTGCAGATTCTGTACTGGCAGTGGGAATTGCACTGCCTTCAGCTCCAGCAGCACTGGGTGTTTTTGAAGGTTCATTGGTGGCGGCTTTGGTATTATTAGGGATTGATAGTTCAACAGCTTTGGCATATGCTGTCATCCTTCACTTCCTTCAATTTGTTGTCACGTGCATTATCGGTTTTTGGGGATTATTCAAAGAAGGACGCTCCCTTCATGAGCTATTAAATGGTATGAGACAAAAGCCGGAGCAGCAATAACTACCATGCGTATTCTCATATGCCTGACATACTATCGCCCACATTATTCGGGATTGACCATCTATACAGAACGTCTTGCCAAGGCGCTTGCAAACCGGGGACATCATGTTTCCATTCTGACCTCAAGATTTAATGAATCTTTATCCACCACCGAGGTCTCTGATGGTGTGACAATTCATCGTTTGAATGTATTAATGCGGATCAGTAAGGGAGTTATTATGCCATCAATGCCTGCCAGGGCATACGATTTGATCAGGCAGGCTGATGTGGTGAATTTACATGTCCCGCAACTTGATGCGGCTCCAGACGCTGTTTTGAGTAGAATATTGGGACGACCGGTGGTTTTGACTTATCATTGTGATTTACATTTGCCCAAGGGTTTTATTCATGGCATAGCAAATCAGGTATCACATCTGGCAAATCATGTGTCAGCTGGTATGGCAAATGTGATCATTACGAATACCAGGGATTACGCTGAAAACTCACCTTTTTTGACTAAATATCTTGACAAGGTGGGAATTATCAATCCACCCGCGGAGCTTCCTGATATTTCTAAAGAGGATCTGGAACGATTTCAACAAGATTGGAATATTGATCCGTCACAGCCAGTAATTGGCATGGCAGCCCGGTTGGCATCTGAGAAGGGGGTGGAGTACCTTGTAGAGGCTATGCCCAAAATATTGGAGAAACATAAAGGAGCCAGGGTCTTATTTGTTGGACAATACGAAAATCTGCTTGGCGAAGAAAAATATGCTCAAAGATTGACTCCATTGATTGATAAGCTCAAGGGTCATTGGACATTCCTGGGGAATGTAAATAATAAAGATCTGACTGCATTTTATAAAAGCTGCGATCTGACAGTTCTTCCCAGTACAAATCCAACAGAATCGTTTGGGATGGTTCAAATTGAATCCATGATCTGTGGGGTACCGGTTGTTGCTTCCAATATGCCGGGGATTCGCCATCCGGTACAATCGACAGGAATGGGACTGATTGTACCGGCGAAAAATTCAACTGCCCTGGCGAATGCAATTTTGGAGATATTGGATCATCCACATAAGTATCAGGGTGACTCAGATTTTATACGGAAGCTTTATAGCCCTGATTCCGTTGCAGAACAATATGAACAATATTTCGTTAAAATAATTAAAAACAGGAAAACTAAATCCAAAAACATCAATCATGGAAATTCGCATGGATGAGCAGGTACCGGATTTTTTGTGGCGGAATATTTCGTCGCTTCCATACTTTCGGGGACTATTACGAGCTGTTGAAGGACGGTTTTATCAAACCATTAAATTGATCGGACCCGTTTTGGATCTTGGGTGTGGTGATGGTCATTTTACTGAAGCAACATTTGAGAAACCATTGGATATCGGTCTTGATCCCTGGCTAAGACCCCTCCAGGAGGCACAAAAAAGGCAGATTTATGGACTGAATATTTTTGCTGAAGGTGCCTGCATGCCATTTGATGACCAAGCCTTTTGGTCTGTCATCAGCAATTCTGTTTTGGAACATATACCCGACTTGATGCCGGTTCTAAATGAGGTCGCACGCGTAATAAAACCGGGTGGAAAGTTTGTGTTTTGCGTACCCAACCACCAGTTCGATCAATCATTATCCATCGGAAATTGGCTGGATCAAGTTGGATTGCATCGATTGTCGAAGAAATACCGGCGATGGTTTGAACGAATTGCCCGGCATCATCACCTGGATTCACCAGAGGTTTGGACAAGGCGTCTCAATGAAGCTGGATTTGAAGTAATACAATGGTGGCATTACTTTTCCCCCAAATCGCAGGCAGTCATGGAATGGGGGCATTTCCTGGGCTTACCTTCACTTGTCCTGCGAAAATTAACCGGAAAATGGATTCTGATGCCGACCCGGAGGAATCTGGGAATCGTGTATCGGTTACTACAACCTTATTATTTACCATCAGCGGAATGTGGGAACGGAGTTTGCACCTTTTATATTGCACAACGGAAATAAACAATGTCCAATTCAATCCGAAAATATGGCTATTATCTGCTTTCCATTGGCGAAATACTATCAGGATTTCGAAATCCTATTTCAATTATGAAATGTTTTTTAGGATCGAAACCTGCAGGATTTCAATTGATTGAAACAAGGTCAGGTTATCAATTTTATGTACGCGGTAAAATGGACATTTGGAGTGTCAAGGAAGCCGTTATTGATCGATTTTATGAAAAATATGGTTTCAAGATCCAAAAAGGTTGGAAG
>CALMHE010000261.1 GCA_937863865.1 uncultured Anaerolineaceae bacterium
ATAAAAACGATTCTTTCTTGACGAGAGAATGCCATCGTTCTTGCTTTAAACCTAATAAAATCCCTGCTAATAAATTTTAATCTTTTGATTTAATACGTTAGAAATCTCATACAATAAGCAATTTATTTATATTCATAATATGATAATTTCTATTATAATATAAAATAAATAAAATGGAAATAGGATTCTCTTGAAGAAAGGCGTTTTATCGAACCACTAGATTCAAAAGCTTATCTGGAACAAAGATATGTTTAACCAGTGTTTTTTGATCTATCCAAGTTTGAACTTTTTCATCCTTCAGGGCGATTTGCAAAACTCCTTTTTCATCGGTACCAGCAGACACAGTAACCTTACTTCTTACTTTACTATTGATCTGAATAACAATTTCAACTTGATTTTCGACCAGTTTCTCTTCATCGTGAGTTAACCAATCAGAGGATGACAAAAAGGACGTTTCTCCTAAGGCTCTCCAGAGTTCTTCGGTCAGGTGAGGAACAAAAGGATTAAGCAGCGATATCAGGGTTTTAGCGGCTGTAATTAAAATTTTCTTTTCTTGAGGATGAATCCCTTTTCCGGAAAAAGCCCGGTGAGAATCGATAATCTCATTTAGCAATTCCATCAATGAACTGATAGCAGTATTGAAATGGAAACGCTCACGAATATCGGTGTCCACTTTTAAAATCGTCCGGTGGATCATTCGTTCCAAGGCTTTAATTTTCTCTTGATCAGGTTCTACTCGTTGGTCTTCCTCACATCGAATAACTTCAGTTACTGTTCTCCATACCCGGTTGAGAAATCGATGTGCTCCTTCAACGCCTCGATCTGACCATTCCATATCCAGTTCTGGGGGCCCAGCAAAAAGAATAAAGACCCGAACGGTATCTGCCCCATATCTCAGAATTATGTCTCGAGGACTTACCACATTTCCCTTTGATTTTGACATTTTAACTCCGCCCTTGGTAACCATTCCCTGGGCAAACAAATTAATAAAAGGTTCGGGAAAATTGATCATCCCCAGATCTCTCAATACTTTTATAAAAAAGCGTGAATAAAGAAGGTGTAGAATGGCATGTTCTACCCCACCAATATACTGATTGACTGGCATCCAATAATCAACATCTTTTCTTTCAAAAGGTTCTTGGTCGGTCCAAGGTGAACAATAGCGGAGAAAATACCAGGAAGAACACATGAAGGTATCCATTGTATCGGTTTCACGTTCAGCATCACATCCGCACTGGGGGCAGGTTGTAAAGCGCCATGTGGGGTGCAATTTTAACGGGCTTTCCCCTGTGGGTTTCCATTCCACATCCTCAGGCAGCAGGACCGGCAATTGATCCTCCGGCACCGCAACGGGTCCACACTTGGGACAATAAATGATTGGAATTGGCGCGCCCCAATACCGCTGACGGGATATCAACCAGTCGCGAAGTTTGTAATTAACCGCACCATACCCCACACCCATTGATTCCAGGTGGGCTATAGCCATCCTGATGGACTGATCTGCTGGTGTGCCGGTTAATGGTCCGGAATTGACCATTTCTCCGAGTGCTGGAATGGCTTCAGTCATTTTGTCCGCGTCAATCGCAGGAATATCCTTCGGTTGGATGACAACCCGGATTTGCAGGTTATATTTTCGGGCAAACTCAAAATCACGTTGATCATGAGCCGGGACTGCCATAATCGCCCCGGTGCCGTAGGTCATGAGTACATAATCAGCAATCCAGATGGGAATTTGTTCACCATTCACCGGGTTGATGGCATATCCACCCGTAAAGACACCGGTCTTCTCTTTATCTGTCGCCTCACGTTGAATGTCTGTCTCACTGGTTGCCTGTTGAATATAGGCACTTACAACTTCCTTCTGTTCCGGTGTTGTGATTTTGGTTACCAACGGATGTTCCGGAGCCAGCACCATGAATGTCGCTCCCCACAGAGTATCCGGACGGGTGGTAAACACTTCCAACTGGTCATCCGCCGGGGTTTTAAAGAAGACAGCTGCTCCTTCCGATTTTCCTATCCAGTGGGTTTGCAGGACACGCACCCGTTCCGGCCAATCAATTCCTTCATAGTACAATAACTCCTCTGCATACCGGGTCGTCCGGAAAAACCATTGTTCCAGGTCGCGCTTGGTGACGGGCGTGCCGCAACGTTCACAGTGGCGGTCCTCCCCCCAGACCTGTTCACGTGCCAGAGTTGTATTGCAATTGGGGCACCAATCCACCGGTGATTTCTTTCGATATGCCAGGTTGTGCAGAAAGAGCTGCCGGAAAAACCACTGTGACCATTTATAATAATTTGGATCACAGGAAACAATTTCCCTCCGCCAATCAAACATGGCTCCCATGGTTCGAAATTGCTTGCGCATGTTTTCCATGTTTTCCATGGTCCACTTTTGCGGATGAATCCCCTTCTTGATGGCGGCATTCTCAGCCGGCAAACCAAAGGCATCAAAACCAATGGGGAAGAGGACATTGTAACCATTCATCCGCTTATACCGGGCGCGAGCATCTGACGGCGTCATGGCATACCAGTGTCCGATATGAAGATCGCCGGAGGGATAAGGAAGCATGGTGAGCGCATAGTGTTTTGGGCGGTTGGGATCAATATCCGCCGCGTAGAGTCCGTCAGACGCCCAACGTGCCTGCCATTTGGGTTCAATTTCTGATGGAATATAATTGTTTTCGTTCATGGTCATTCCTCCGGTTCATTTCTCCTGAAGTGATGCGGTCATGCATCGTTCTGGAGTTGAAAATAAAAAAAGCCCTCACCCCATCAGGGGCGAAGGCATACTCCGTGGTACCACCCTGCTTGCATGAACCTGTAAGGTCCATGCCGCTCATTGACACGCTAACGGGTGCACCCGTTGCCGGTTACTTATGGTTCACCGGCACAGCTCGCTTCCCGGTAAAAGGAAGCTGACAGGCGAGTTCGGTTCCATGTGCTCCGTTTTGCACCTTGTCGGGCTCACACCTCGCTCTCCCAACTCGCTGTCGGATAACCTAATACTCCTGCTGTTGCCTTTTTTGTGGACCCAGGGGGATTCGAACCCCCGGCCTTCTCAATGCCATTGAGACGCGCTCCCAGCTGCGCTATGGGCCCAAGACCAGCCATCTTGATTGTAAAGTTCTGTTCGGGGTATCCACCCCAGGTGGACCTGAGGGGATTCGAACCCCTGGCCTCCTCAGTGCGATTGAGGCGCGCTCCCAGCTGCGCTACAGGCCCTTACTTTAAAGAGTAACAAGATTTTACCTGACTAGACCCCGACTGTCAAGAACCTGTTTCCTGTATTCTTGTGTCAGAACAGGTACTCAAATAATGTCCCAATGCAAAAGCAAATAACCGCACCTGTTATAAATAATAAAAATGTGCCAAAACTACGCCAAGATTCCCTTGCAACCCGCTTGTTGATGTCCCCGGATTCATCCTCACCGGCGTCATCAGCCGGGGAATTCAATTGTGGACGCGTAAAAAAATCTCCTGCCCCTGACACGGTACCGATTAGCATTAACAATACGCCGACCCACACAAGGGTTCGCCCAAATGAATCCCACATTCCCTCACCCAGGACCCAATTGAACAATCCGGCTGACATTACAGAAGCAAGCACCACTATTCCAACTTTTTTAAAGAAATTCACCATCTTTCACCCTTTATCCGCCAACCGTACCTTTATCTGAATTTCCCGGTTGGATGTCATCCTTAATAAATCAGACCTGGAATTTCCTTCGGATTCCTCTTCCTCCGCATCGGTTTGAACCAGGCAGCGGACCACAACCTTCTTTTGATTTGTTTTACATTGTACATCAATCACCCGTCCCTGGTGAGTGCAGTCCAAACCATCCGCCAGTCGCAAAATTCCCCCCAGCCAGTTCACCCTTAGTTGATCATTTGCCTCAAGGGCGGCATAATGATCATGTTTCAGGGAGGGCATAGCCCGCCGGTGATAACGGGCAGTGGATCCAATCAACAGCCGTTGGTGATGATCGAGTGGTAAAAGTGGCGAGTTCAATATAATGTTCAAGCTGGCTTTATGGTGCCCCCGCCAGCCTTCCGTCAATCCCACATCACATAACAGACCGGAAATTTCCAACCAGATGCGTTCCTGTACCCCCATTCCATGGAGCTCTGCTAATTCATCAAATAAACGCAGGGCAATCCGCGTGACTTGTTGGGTGTGGCGGAAATCCGGCAGGCAGGTTTCAGCAAATTGCCTGGCAGCTTGAACCAGGTATGAAGATTCGATCATCACTGGCTTATTCATCAACAGATCCATTGCCTTCAGTGATGTCATTCAGACTTTTACCGAGAATAACCATCCGGGCAAAATCGTCCGGTAAACCAGCCTGACGAATTGCTGCCACCACCCTGTCAATATCATAATCAATCCGGAAATGTTGGATCAGGATATGATCCACATCAAGGGTCAGGATGGCATAACTGGCGCGCGGATCTCCATCATCCGGTCTGCCAACACTTCCCGGGTTGACAAACCAGGTCGAAGCGATACGACGCTCAAATGGGATGTGGGAATGACCGCATAAAACGATATCAGCCTTGGTGTTACTGCCAAGAATCTGTAATCGATCATCGGGTGTATCCGGTCCAAGATGCTCGTTCGGAGATGCAGGGCTTCCATGTACCATGAGAATCCGCTGGTTCGATTCCAGAATGCGTCTTTTTTGTGGCAAACCTTCCAGAAATTCCCGACTTTCGTTGGATAAATGGGCAAATGCCCAATCAAAAGCCAGCCATTTTTGTGGAGACTTGGTCTGTTTCCACTTTTCTTTTTTTTCGTTCCAGGTCAAAACCTTATGATCGTAATTTCCCAGGATATTCCTGATTTCCGGCTTTGCCAATCGTTTGACGACCTCATTGGGGAACGGACCATACCCCACAAAATCACCCAGGTTGAGAATGGTATCAATGGAATGTCGATGAATGTCCTCCAGGACTGCCTCCAATGCGGGGAGGTTGGCATGCACTTCACTGATGACAGCAATTCGCTTCATTCCTCCACCTTTGCCATGGGCGGCAGAAAATCATGTTCATCCTCAACCTCATCCGGAACTGCCGGGATCAACGAAGCCGGAACTTGAACCGCTGTACGCAAGGCTTCCCAGGCGTTTTGGTCCTTCCAATTATTCCACTCATTGACAAACTTGTTATAAGTCTTCTCCCTGTCATCCTGACATTGATTGAGGAAATATTCCAGACCGGGTCTGAGTTTTCGGAATGGTCCGAAAACACCATAATATTCATAAGTCCGTTGTCTTTCCTCTTCCATAAATCCGGGCAGCCAGTCAATCCAGACATCGTCATCATGAATGCTTCCAAGCATGTCCTGGATTTTTCGAAGAACCTGCAGGTGTGATTTTAAACCGTCTTCAAACAATTCCGAGAATATTTCAAGTGTATAGCGAAGACGCTTGGCAGCAATTCGCATGGCATGCAGTTTTTCTTTTTCTTCCGGAATGGGAATATAAGTTTCATAGGATAGAAATTGCTTCAAGCCACGACTTACAGACCGATGTGCCAAACGGTACAATAACAGGGATTCCATATTAATTACATTCCGTAAACTGGCATCCCCCTCCAAGGAAACAACCATCGCGGTTCCTATGCCGCTTTTCTCAAACCGGTTCAATGTTTTCAAAACCTTCACGTGTAATGCCTGACGTTGTTGGATCATCCGCACCAACAGGCGGTGCACACCCGGTTTTTCCGCTCCCTGGTCTAATTCCTTATATATCCCCTTAAGGTGTTCAATTTGAACATCCGCATCCCTCGCTGCCCCCAACGCCTGTGTGATGGACCGAACTCCTCGAATCCATTGATCTGCCTGTTTTCCTGGCAGCCAGTTCCGGAAAACATCCAGTCCTGCCCGTAATCGGCGGCTTGCAACCCTCATCCGATGAATATACTCAATATCATCCCTGATTTCCCTCACACCAGCAATTTCACTGTTCATTGCCTGCAGGTTTCGTAAAAGGATTCCCGCGCCATAAACCCTGACAACTGAAATTGTATTCCTTGCCATCTGCACCTCCTCTTTCGGCTAAATTGAACGCAGGTTGGGATTAGATGGTTTCCAGCAGGGGTTTGATCTTGTTTTTTAGCTCTTCAAAAATCGCATTGACCGGTCGATTGGCATCGATGATGACAAAACCATACTCTTCCGCCAGTTCATCCAATTCGTGTATCACCCGGGATTGATACACACAGAAACTATCATATAAATTATTCGCACAACGGATATCCATGCCGGATTCCCAGTAATTAAAACCACGGCCATAAACCATCCTAGATATCAGAGTTGGCACATCCGCCCTGAGGTAGAAGACAATATCTGGTTTGAGGGCAAATCCATAGACATTCTTCGACCATTGCCGGTCTGCACCACGGACTATATCACGGGCGACAATGGAGTAAAAATATCGGTCCGAGAGAACATAAAAACCCGATTTAAGGGCTGGTATGATTTGATTTTCAAGCCGGTCGGCAAAATCAGTGGCGTAAAAAAGGCTCATCGTCTGTCGACCAAGGGTATGCCCCAGCTTTGCCTGATCCAATCCTTCCTGGGTTAATGTGGAACGCCGTAAACCAGTGTCGGATACTGCATAGCCGGTATCCTCCAGCCATTTTCGCAGCAGGTCGATCTGGGTGGAGCGACCAACACCATCCGTCCCTTCCAAAACAATTAATTTTCCGGGCATGCTTGCCATGCTCCGGTAAGGAAAACCCGCTCCATAATAAACAGGCTCAGTCATGATTCACCTCCGGTTTCATTTGGGGTTATTTCTTGTGACTCAGCCTTCCTGGGTGGACGCGGCTTGCGGACAGGTAACAGGGGATTTGGTAATCCTTCCCAACCCGAAAGAGTTTTACGGACAAGCTGTCTGACCAGTTTTTGTTGTTTTTGAACCTTGTCGGCTCCATCAATGACCACGAAGCCAAATTCATCGACCATATCGTCATATTCACTGATGATTCGTTGTTGAAAGAGCCGAAAACTTGTGATCCGGTTTTCAGACAGCCCCAAATCCATCCCGGCTTCATAGTATTTTAGTTTTGCCCTGCCGGATGTAATTCGATCCACCGCGATATTCACTGGAACCCGGAAATACAATACAAGATCCGGCTGGGGTGCAAAGGAATAAAGATTCCTCACCCACAACCGGTCAACCCCCCGCGCAACATCCCTGGCAAATGCAGTGAAGGCATACCGGTCAGCCAGAACGATCACCCCGGCTTTCAGCATGGGCTGGATGTGATTTTCCCAACGGTCTGAAAAATCAGTCGCTTGTAATAAACTAAAGGTGGTGGGCGTAAAGGCTTTTTCATCCTTTCCCAGCCGGGTCGTACCTTTCACCAGGTCTGAGGAATTCCACTCGCTAAAATACACTGATTTCCCATGCCGTTGAAACCATTTGAATAAAAGGTTAATTTGAGTGGATTTTCCACTGCCGTCGATACCTTCCACTACAATTAATTTTCCCGGATATGGATTTGGTGACAGCATAAGCCCATCCTTGAACCAAAAGGATCCAATACTACATAATTTATTTTAATCCAAATTGTCCAAATTACCACAAAATAAAAGCCCTGGTTGGAAATTTCCTTTCACAACCAGGGCTTTTTTTTTGTCAATTCCCTTTTACATTTCTTCTCTTTCAGTTTCATATTCATCATCTTCGGAAAATTCCAATTCCATTAATTCGCCGGTAATAATGAATACTGTCCGTTCGCAGATATTAGTCACCCGATCAGCCATCCTTTCCAGATTGTGAGCCACCCACATCAGTAAATTGACCTGGTCAATTTTTTCGGGGTTGGAAATCATCCAGTTTACCACCTGCCGGTAAACCTGGTTGTAGAGATTATCCACATCATCATCTTCTCTTGGAATTCTGGCAGCCACCGATGCATCCTCCTGAACGAATGCATCAAGAGCCCTGTGAAGCATCCCGGTCGCCAATTGAGCCATTTGATCGAACTCTTGTGGAATGGGGATATTCCCTTCACTGAGCACCTTCACCAGCTTTGCAATTCCCTTGGCATAATCCCCCATCCTTTCCAATTCATTGATGACCTCCAACATGGCTGCCAATAAACGCAAATCACGCGCCATGGGTTGCTGGGTGGCGATTAAAATCAGGATGGCATTCTCGATGGCATAGCGCTTATCGTTGATCAGTGCATCATCCCTGAAAATCCGGTTTGCGGTAATTTGATCATGACCGTATAAAGCGTTAATTACCTGGAGCATGGCATTTTCGACCATGTTCCCAAGCAGTAAAACCTCATCCTGCAAATGGTGAATCTGTCGGGTCAATGCTTCACGCGTCATGATCTTCCTATCTCCTAACCAAAACGACCGGTGATGTAATCTTCCGTCCGTTGATCTTTGGGATTTGTAAATATTTGGGAGGTTTCTCCATATTCTACCAGCATTCCTGCCCGATCAGCTGGATCCATGGTGAAGAACGCTGTAAAATCAGAAGCTCTTGCAGCTTGCTGCATGTTATGGGTGACAATAATAATGGTATATTGTTTGGACAACCGCCGCATCAAATCTTCAATTTTAAGAGTAGCGATGGGATCAAGAGCGGAACAGGGTTCGTCCATTAATATAATTTCTGGTTTAACAGCTAAAGCCCGGGCGATGCAGAGCCTTTGTTGTTGTCCCCCGGATAATGAAAGAGCATTTTGATGAAGCGAATCCTTGACCTCATCCCAAAGAGCAGCCTCTTTCAATGACTGCTCCACGAGCTCGTCCAAGTTGTTCTTTAATCCGTTAATGCGCGCTCCCCAGACGACATTCTCGTAGATTGATTTGGGAAAGGGATTGGGTTTTTGGAACACCATGCCAATCATACGACGGATATCCACCGCATCCATGTCCGGATCATAAATATTTTTCCCATGGAAAAGAATTTCCCCAGTCAATCTTGTCCCCAGGATCAAGTCATTCATCCGATTGAAACAACGAATGACTGTGCTCTTTCCGCAGCCGGAAGGACCAATGATAGCGGTTATTTTTTGTGTTTTAAATAATAGATTAAGATTTTTAACAGCCCGGAAGGAATTATAATAAAAATCCATATTATGGACTTCAAGCGCCATTTCTTGATTATGGGTCATCATTCATACCAGACAAAAATCCCATTTAATTTCACCGTCATTATAAAGCAAAAAATGCAATTTTTCGCCAGTCTTCTCCCCAAAGCATTCCGAATCACCCGGGGTTGAAGTAAGTTTTTTTATTGGCTTGTTTTCCAATCAAGCGCGGTATAATTACTAGCTGTTGATTTGCCGGTAACGGAAGGTTAGTGAAAAGTATGTTGGAAAAACTTGCCGTAATTGAAGCCCGCTTCAATGAATTGAATCATTTAATGGAAGAAAACATGGGGGATTACGCCCGTGTGGTGGAACTGGCGAAAGAACGCGCGGAGCTGGATGAAATCGTGAATCTTGCGCAGGAATATCAACTTGTCCTTCACCAGTTGGATGAAGCGCGCCAGTTGCAGGATTCAGAAGACGACGAACTTAAACAGCTTGCCCTTGCAGAAATGGATAGTTTAACATCCCGTTCTGAGCACTTGGAGATGCGATTGAAAGCTTTGCTGGTTCCGAAGGATCCGCGGGATGAACGCAACATTATTGTTGAAATCCGAGCCGGCACGGGTGGTGACGAGGCGGGGTTGTTTGCTGCAGATCTTTTCCGCATGTATGTCCGTTATGCAGAACGCCATAACTGGCACACGGATATTCTCTCCTCCAATGAAACCGGCATTGGGGGGTTTAAGGAAATGGTTTTTACCGTCAAAGGCAGGGGGGCTTACTCCCGTTTGAAGTATGAGTCCGGAGTTCATCGTGTGCAGCGCATTCCCCTGACGGAATCATCCGGCAGAATTCACACCTCCACTGTCACAGTAGCAGTCCTGGCAGAAGTGGAAGAAGTGGATCTGCATATTCCTCCGGAAGACATGGAAATTGATGTTTTTCGTTCCGCTGGTGCTGGGGGGCAAAATGTTCAGAAAAACGCCACTGCCATTCGCATCACCCATAAACCGACCGGCATTGTTGTCTCCTGCCAGGATGAGCGCTCACAATTGCAAAATAAATTACGGGCATTAAGCATCCTGCGCGCCCGCCTTTATGAAATCGAGGAGGAAAAACGTCGGGCTGAGCTGGATGAAGACCGCCGCTCCCAGGTTGGATCCGGGGAACGTGCTGAAAAAATCCGTACCTACAATTACCCCCAAAATCGGGTTACAGATCACCGCATCAATATCTCATCCTTCAACCTTCCTGGGGTCATGGACGGGGATCTGGATGAGTTTATAGACGAACTTGCCCAACGTGACGAGACCGAACGGCTTTCCACAATTGGCGAGGCGGATGAAGACGAATAATCTGCACACCTGGCTCGTCCAGGCGCGACAAGCCCTCATCAATGTCAGCGAAACGCATGACCTGGAGGCTCAAGTCCTGGCTGCGCACGTTTTAGGACAGTCCCGAGCCTGGATTCTTGCCCATCCCGCCACTCAATTGACTTACTCGCAAACAGGGCGCTTGAATGTCCTACTGGAGCAGCTTGTGAAGGGTGCTCCATTGCCATACCTCATTGGAAGAAGTGATTTTCATGGTTTGTCCTTCCAGGTGTCACCGGATGTATTAATCCCCCGCCCTGAAACAGAATTGATGATTGAAACTGCTCTCTCATGGTTGAAAAATCATCCAGACCGTCATTCTGCAGTCGATGTTGGTACCGGTTCCGGCTGTATTGCCATCACACTGGCATATAAAGCGGCTTCACTCAAGATCCTGGCTGTGGATTGTTCCTGGCAGGCTTTGGAAATTGCCCGGAAGAACACCCGGCAGTATCAATTGGACAGCCGAATTCAATTTGCGCGCACCGATTTACTGTATGGCATTAACTTCCAATTTGATTTAATCTGTGCCAACCTCCCGTACATTCCCTCCCAAAAACTTGCGGCTCTTTCCGTGGCGAAACATGAACCCCGGCTGGCGCTGGATGGAGGTTCGGACGGTTTACGTGTGATCGACCGCCTGGCAGGGGATGCCCGCAAATGGTTGTCACCAGGTGGTTTACTGTTGCTGGAAATTGAATCGGAACAGGGTAAATCCGCTGTGAACCTCGTTCGTCAATATCACCCCGCTGCCAAAATCAGCGTGTTAAACGATCTTGCCGGTCATACCCGGCTGTTATCCATTTCTCTGGAGTAAGATGCCTGCAACAACGATACTCTCAACCCAGGACCCAAACGCCATTCCGGTTGCCTTTGAAGTCCTTAATGAAGGTGGCTTAATCGCCTTCCCGACTGATACCGTGTATGGTCTGGCTGCCAGCATTTCACAGCCGGATGCCATTAAAAAATTGTTCCTTGTCAAAGGGCGTGAATGGACCAAGGCAATTGCTGTATTAATCGGCAGTCTGGAACAACTTTCCCTGGTGACCTCTACTTTACCGCCGGGGGCGGTGGATCTGGCTGCCCGTTTCTGGCCGGGAGCTTTGACATTAATCGTGCCGCGCCACCCGAGCCTGCCTGCCCTCATATCTCCGCTGCCAACCATCGGTGTCCGAATGCCCAACCATCCCTTTGCTCTGGAATTACTTCACCAAACCGGACCTCTGGCGACGACTTCAGCCAACCGCTCCAAGCAAACCAACTCCCATACCGCCCAGGATGTCCTCAATCAACTCAACGGCAAGGTGGATTTAATTCTGGATGGCGGAGCCTGCCCCGGAAGTGTGCCTTCAACGGTTGTGGATTGCACGGTTCCCGAGCTGCGTGTACTTCGGGAAGGCGCCATCCCTTCCAAGGATCTATTCCTGATTAAATAATATCCAGCGGAAAATCCACCGGTTCTCCGCCTTATGCAGATCTCTTTTTCAAAAGCAGAAGGATAATGGCAAAAGGTATTAATGCCAATCCACAAATTCCCGATGCAGGTCGATTGCCGGTTTCACCTGAAGGGGGTGTAACAGATGGCATCGGTGTGGGGGTCAGGGTCATATCCGGGGATGGTGTTCCGGTTCCTCCGCTGGAAACAACCGGGAAGTCAATGGCATGGGTTGGTTCACTTCCGGTTACAACCTGGTATGCCTGCCCTTCCACCACCACAATCACCTGCTCTCCCAATGCCAGGGCAGCTGCTACATCCCTCCGCGACTCTGCCAGCTTGAAATAATCAGGTGAGAGAAAGGCTACCCGCAGAGCTTCACCCTCATTGGGATCATACGCCGTATCCATCCAGATATTGTCATGAAGAATAAAAGTTCTGGAGCCAACAATCCGGATGATCGAGGAGGCTTCCCCCGCGGGGACAACCGGTGCAGCTTCCGCCTGTGACAGTGCACCCTCCTGGGCGGCTTTATCCACTGCCCCCATGCCGCTCACCTGGGTGGGCTGGGCAAGCAGTTGACTATAAGCA
>CALMHE010000262.1 GCA_937863865.1 uncultured Anaerolineaceae bacterium
GGATCTTTGGCTTTTTAGTCCTGATTGCTTTGACATACTTCTACGGCTTAGTCGGTTTTATTATATCGTCAATATTAATAGGATATGTGGCGCTGCTACCTTTGTATCGGCTGGTCAAGGATCATCTAAAAAGCAACGCGGCGGTGGCCGATGTCTTGCCCCAAAGTTTTTATTATGCAAAATGGAGTGTCGCTGCAAACGCGGTATCGACTATCGGGATGTATTCAGATATTTTTATGCTCAACTATTTTATCCAAGACAGGGTGGGATTTGGTTACTATGGCCTTGCTACTATTTTTATAATGGGATTAGGCTTTATAACGTCCACTGTCCAGTCCATTTCAACACCCTATTTTTCAGAAAAGATGGATGATAAAACAGAATTTATAAGAGTTTTAAAAAAATAAAATTAAATATTAAAATTCTGGAAAAACCATCTGGAAATTATCTTGACCGGGCTTTGGTTGATTAAAACCAGAATCGGGTTGGAATGTAAAATAAGTTATTGCTCCTGGATAAATTTGGAACATGTATTGATATTCATTTTCTTTGTAAGTAAAAATGAGCTTATATTTGCCTGAAGGCAAATCGCCTAATACCAGATTTTCCCGGTAATAATCATCGCTATTCACGGTGGATTGATATGTTTCGACCCAGTAAACTTTACCATTATCCAATCCACGAATTTTCACCTGTAAACCACTCATGAATGAACCATAATATTTAGTAAGGCGTCCCACCAGAATGCCCATTTCTTGGGGAGGTACAAGCCATAATTCAGGATTTCTGGTTGAGAAATAATCATTTTCATTCGCAATTCGGATTTCAAAATGTAAATGTGGACCGGTTGTATTTCCTGTGTCTCCAACCAGTCCCAATTGAGATCCGGTCTCAACACGTTGACCTGGAATGACATCCACTCTATCCATGTGAGCATACACAGTGATTAAATTTCGACCGTTGTACCCAAAATCGTGATAGATGGCAACTGCCTGTCCATAAGGATCGTCCGGATCGTCATCCTTATAAAGGTAGCCATACCCTGCCCAGATAACTTTACCCGGAGCTGCAGCAAGTATCGGGGTACCTCTATTTGCATCGATATCGATGCCAGTATGAACGATGGTTGTACCTGGAAAATAATATCCGTACCGGTAATCTGCCAACGGCCAATTAACTTCGTCAACTGCAATGGGTCTGATAAAATAAAAATGGTCATAGGGTGATAGTGCCCATGGAGCCTCATTCAAAGGGGGTCTCCAGAGGGAATTGGGGTAACTTCCAGGAGTTGGCAGAATTAATCTGACTGGATCAGGATCGTTATTTGTTTTAACCGGAGTAGGGGTTGGTACTGGAGATAATTCATGATCAGGCATGTCCTCAATTGAGGAAACGGATTGAATTTGTCCTCTTTGGGACTGTGGAATATTACAGCCTGCCAAAAGAAAGATAAGGATTAAGGAGATCAACATCCATCGTTTCATGGGGTAGGTGTTCCGGGTAAGGGCGTCCAGGTCGGATTGAATGTGGGGATGGATGTGATGGTGGTTGAAGGTTGTGGTGTGATCGATATTTGTGGGGCAATCGTCCGGGTAGGTGTTGGAGTGTAAGTTGGGACGAAAGTTGGGGTTTGAAGAGCTTCCAATGGATAAAGCTGTGACATGGCTTCCGCCCAGGATAATCCATCGGTGATAACGAATTCATTAAAATGAGAAGCTGGAAAATATGTCCTCCAACTTCGATCAGCCGGCAGGCGATGCCAGTTATAACTTAATAATAAATCTGTGAGATCGATCCAATATCCAGTCAATAATTTTCCAACTGCGCCGCCTTGTTCATATGCGATTGGATCCCCGGAATAACGCGCATTGAAATCCCAGGGGATTTGGTGCAGGGGTTCTCCTTGTGAGCCATCCTGAAAACGAGTCTTCAGGAAAATTCTCCAGTATGTAAAACCGGAAATTTCTTCTTTCATTGCAACAATTGCATTTGATTGTAATGCTGCTGAATTGAAGGATATTGCCCGCCCAGTGTAATGCCAATCCTCGGATATCCCGGGAGATACGGGATATGTGATGGGTGAATATGCCTTTTCCAGATCAGCCAATAAATCCCAACCGCTGATTTTACCAATACCCTGGCGGGCATCATGGAATGTCTCATCCACAAAATCACTTAAATATGGATATGGGGCTGATACTCCATTGAGTTTGACGATATCCACATATGTCGAAGTTGGTCGAGCCTGAGTGAAATCGTTCGTCGGCATTGATTGAGGAGTGTTTTGCAGGCTGCGATACTTAACATCCAGTTGCAGATTGGAAATTGATGAAACCTGTTTCCAGTCCATCCCATTCAATGATCCCGGCAAATTAATGACTGGAAAGGATATGGTGGAAGATCCAAAGCGATATCCAGTCAAATATGTATGATTCGCATCGAGAAATTCGGTCGCTATTGATTGCCCGTCTGGGCTCCATACTGAATAATTTCCTGCGCCTAATAATTGAGGTTCATTTGTTGGTGTTTCAGAATCCCAAATATAAATGACATCCTCTCCATTGTAATTGGAGGACCATGCAAGATAACGCCCATCCGGTGACCAGGCAGGATGATCTTCCTGTAAATGAGGGGTATGGCTGATATTAATAAACCGTTCACCTTCTCCTTCAAGCCTTGCCAGCCATATATCGGAATCACCAGTACGGGTGGAAACGAATGCTATTTGTCTTCCCCGGGGAGACCATGCCGGGCTATGATCTGCAGAGGGATCATCTGCCAATACAATCGGAGGGATTGATGCATCCTGGGTGGATTGGATAAATATATCCAAATTACTGTTTTGGTAGCTTTCATATACCAGCCATTGACCATCTGGTGACCAGGATGGAGATCCATCATATGTCGGAGTATCGGTTATCCGGACTTGGACACTGGTTGTTAAATTGAGGATAAATAAATCCCAATATCCATTCTGGCGTGAACTGTAAGCCAATAATTCTCCTGTGGGATTGAGGGTTGGATCGATATCATCCCAGGGAGTGTTGGTCAGGCGGGTGATCGGCAGGCTGATTGGATTATATGCAAATAAATGCCGGTATAAACCATCCCTCAAGGAAAAAACCATCAGGCTGTCAGAATTGGCACCGGTTTCCATTAAGAAGGAGGAAGGGGTTAATTGGATTGACGAGATATCTCCTGGTTGGCTGGAACCATCCGCGGGAGAAAGTAAATCAGGTTCAGTAATTACTGCCAGTCTGCGTAATTTGTCAGGCAAACCACTGGTGGTTAATGATGCAATGATCAAAATCCCGGCAGCAATTAATAACAAGTAATACTTTCGAGTGAGTCTGGATGAAGGTTTGGTTGCCATTCTCTTCCAATTTTACAGCATTTCTTAAAACCATAACCTTACAGAATTGTTTTCAGACCGATCGTTATTTACGGGGAAAGGATGTTCATCGGATCGAATGATTGGAAAATACCGGACACACGCCACAGGCAATAATTAGCCATTTCAAAATCATTTATTTCATTGGAATAATGTCCCATGGAATCAAAAGTGATGCCTGGTGGACCCAACCGCGTCTCAAGGTGCAGGTGAGGATTGCCGGAAAAACCGGAATTACCCACAAATCCAATCAGATCTCCACAATGGATTGGGTCTCCAAT
>CALMHE010000263.1 GCA_937863865.1 uncultured Anaerolineaceae bacterium
CCGTTCCTCGGTAACATTGATTTATGAGTCAACGTATACTTTTTATGACACCCTTCGGTAACATTTTATTTGAGGCAATTCGCGGAGACACAATCTTGTTGACGCTCAAAAGAATATTTTTTATATTCCACCGGAGAAAAATTGCAAATCCCCGACCGGAAAGAACCGGTACCCGGAAAGAATGCGACTCAGATGAAGTGCGAGTCAAACTGCCAATATTTCAGATGTTTTTCATGACTTAATCGTCTCAGCAATTAAAGAGAATCATATGGACTTTCTCATCCCTGTCATTATGAAGATCGTAAGCGTCGTTTTCCTTGTCATTTTTATCTTGTCGGTGGTGCTGCTTATTTTCACCTTCCGCAAGCCCAGGAAAGTCTCCGTTTTTTCACTGTTTCTTCCTATCTTGATCAGCCTGATCACATTTGCGGTTTTTTCATTTTTTATAAGCTACAAGCCCTCCATTGCGGTACTGGTATTGATGGGGGGTATCGGTTTGTGCATCGGCATTGTATGGTCCGGGGCAACCCGCATCTATGTCGAAAACGGTACGGTCAAGTCGCTCAATTCCATATGGTATCTGGTCGCCTGGGGCGCGGTGTTCGCCCTGACGCAGATGATCTCCATCATCACGCAGAGGCCTCCATCCATCGTCATGGCGCTTTTGGTCATGAGCACGGGAACAATCATCGGGATGAATGGCCGTATCGCCAAAAAGTATCTGTCGGTGCGCTCCACCGTGAATGCATCGGGTGAGGCCTCGTCCCGGTGCAGCCATTGCGGGGCGGCAAAGACAGGTTCCGATGTCTTTTGCCGGAAATGCGGCACAAAACTCTAGCACCGGAAGGCTTTGATCATGATCAGCATGGATATTATCGCCAAAGCAAGAAAGGTTATCATTTGGATAGCCGTCGGTGCGGTCGCTTTCTTCGGTGTCATTGCCGTAATATCTCTGGTCATTTCCTGGGGCGTTCTGGCCAAGCCCATGCGCTATAAAAACGTCGTTCCGGAGATCCGGCTGGCTCCGGGAGAAAGAAAAGTATTCGAGTTCGAAGCGTTTTGCCTGGACAATGGCAGAGGCAGCCCCCGTGCCGGCGATGACTACAGCCTGATGAGCACTCCGGCCATCAAATTAAGGCCGTATCTGAAAGAGATCTTTGACGAATACCTTGCCCACCCCTCGCGCTGGAAACAGTCGGATGTCCAACAGGCCGTGTGGTACACCGAGGGGCGTAGAGACTGGGCATCTCTTACCCCCGAACAAAAGGATTTCATTAAAACGGCCACCGGCAGGGAAGATCCGGTTTCCGGCCATCCCGTCATCTTCCTGAACCGCATGGCACAGGCCTTCGGTGTGGTCGTCAAAACTAATTTAGGCCTGGCTCTCATTGTCTTTTTTCTGGTTGTGTTGACGATGTCGCAACCCTGGACGACTATCGAACGCGGTGTTTCCTGGACGGGGCAGGCGCACCTGCTGCAAAAGCTTGCCGAAAGCCGCTTCGGCCGGATCGTGAATGCCGTGGCGGAAAGCAGTGTGCTGAACCGTGTGCGCACCCATGTCGATGTCTTATTCACGAGGCTGGTCTTTAAGGTGTTTTCGGGGAGGCGCTGATGGGTTTTGTGGAAGTTTACAAATATCACTTAATTGGTATGCAGCGTGTACATCAATACCGCCCAGACTGTCCACAATGGCTATAAATCCATAAAAGTTGGTCAGGATGTAATAATCAGGCGTAAAACCGAAATTAATTTGAAATGTGGATTGAGTCAGTGGAAAACCGCCAAACTCCTGGCTGGTATTAATGCGATTTGAACCCCATCCAGGAATCTGTACATAAAGATCACGGGGAAATGAGACCACACTGACTGTATTGCGGCTGGGTGATATGGATACCAGCAGAATGACATCTGTCCGAAAATCAGCTGTCTCGCGCATATCCGATCCCAATACCAGGATATTGACCTGGTCTTTTGGGATGATTAGACTTGTTTCAGTTTTTGTTGGATTGAGATCAGGATTTTCCGTAGATGAAATATTGGTTGGAATACCAGTCGAAGATTGTGCTGCCTGATCTCCAGGTTGGAATGGAGTCGGGGTCATTGCAGCATGCGGGTTGGGTGTAGCCCAAAGGTATCCACCGCTGTTTACATTGTGTGTTGAGGGGAAATTACACCCTGCAGCAAGTAGAGCTATCAAAACAATATAAATAATTAATATCGTGATTTTTCTATTCATAAAATATTTCAATGATCTTTATCAGGCGTGGCGGTATACACTTCTGTTGGTGTAATGGTATTTGTGACTGTGTATGTTGACGTGGATGTAGGTGTAAAAGTTCCCGTCACCGTTGGCGTAAATGTGGGTGTCGGGGTGAAAGTGAAGGTTGGTGTAATTGATGGTGACATTGTCTGGGTTGCGGTCGGAGATTGCGTCCTGGTGGGGGTTGAGGGCGGTCGGGGAGTGGAAGTGGGTTGCACGGTTCGGGTTGGGATATTGGGAACAAATAATTTTTGTCCGGCAATAATCAAAGTCGATGATCCCAGACAATTGGCAAATTGTAATTCACGGACCGAAACTCCAAACTCAATGCTTAATCCAAACAATGTGTCATGAGGTTGGACGGTATATTGAATCCAGCCGCGTGGAGGCGAACATGGGATTGGACTTGGAGTTATGGTTGGATAAGGAGTTGAGGTGAAGGCTGGAAGCGGGAGGAATAAAATGGTTCCAGGGATTAATATATCACTTACCAGACAATTACCCAAACGAATGGAGTCCTGAGTGGTTTGATGATGATCCGAGAGCGAAGAGATGGAATCTCCGGGTTGAATTTGATAAGGAATCCAACCGGAAGGAGCCGGACATGCCGTCGGGACGGTTAAGGTGTAAATGTATGTCGGGGTACTTACCTGGAATGAAGCTAAGGGATGGTTGGGTGAAAGAACGGGTGAAATAAGGGTCTCTTCTGGCACAACCGTAGGGAGAACAAAAATCCCCCCTTCTGTGAGGGACAATGAAATCGCACCCAGGGCTACCAATGAGGAGATGATGATATAGCCAAGCCCTGATATGATTTCACGGAAAGTTTTCATTATTTAAAAAGATAATCCGGATTGGGTTTGAGATTGAATGGGAAGAATGACTGTGAATGTTGTCGACTCACCCAATAAACTGTCAACTTTGATTGTCCCGCCATGGGCTTCCACAAGGGATTTAACGATGGATAAACCGATGCTGGTATCCCCCAATCCCTGTATTACTGGATTGTCCACCCGATATTTTCTTGAAAATATGTGGGGTAGTTCTTCAGGAGGAATGCCGCCCCCGCCATCAATGACCTCGATTACCAGTTGAGGTTGATCAATTTTCGTTTCATCCACTGCAATCCGTAAATTAATTGATCCTTCAATGGGAGTGACCGTACCGGCATTTTGTAACAGGTGTGTCAATATTTTTTGCAGGGCTTCCCGGTTACCATCCAGAATGGGCAGCACTTCAGGAATGTCAACCCCAAGTGATATATTCTTGGATCGAAGCTGCCCGCTGGTCTCGTTGATACTTGCATCAATGATGGATCCCAATTCAACAGGTTCCGGTTGGAGATTTTTTTCCTCTTCCATCATGATAATTCGCAATAAATCTTCAATCAGGGATCGCATCCGTTCCGTGGAACTCCGGATGCGTTCCAGGAATTTTCTTTGTAATGCTCCCAAAATGCCTACAGATTCGCCCAATAATAAATCGTTGTATCCCAATATTGAGGAAAGAGGTTGACGTAATTCCTGGATGATGGATGCAACCACTTCACGTTCTTCG
>CALMHE010000264.1 GCA_937863865.1 uncultured Anaerolineaceae bacterium
CACCTGTAGCAATGGGCTCGTGCATGAAATTTAATGCCAGATACAGCCGGTAAAGCTCACACATCTCAGGCGGTACATCCCTGGGAATAAATGCAGTACTTTGTGCATCCAAAACCGGTAGTGTTTCGACCAGCTTCACAAAATTAATAAAATCGCGCGTGACCGGCTGCCGTTGTTTTCCGGTCCTTGAATCCAGAATTGTCACTGCAGCTGACCCCGGATCAAAATGAACCAGATCACCTCCATAATGAACCACCGGTTCCCCTTCAAGGTTGTAAAGATGAAATTCCTGGGGAGCAGTCACCAGCGCAGCACGAATAAGATCTTCCGGGAGGGATGCCACCATCATTTCCCGATTTATCCGTGCGCCTCCATTTTCCAACAAATCCAAAGCCCCCTTGTGGTGAACCCGCACACCAGGATCAGCCAAAAGAGCCAGCGCTTCGTCAAAAACCTGAAGAAGCAAATCCTCAGTCAGCACTTTTAATTTAAGTTTAGCCATGAGATCCTTCCAGGGGAAAGCCTGTTTGATTATACCCCGGACAACTTGATTCCATTTCCCAAACCCGGGTAGAATAGAAGCACCAACCATTCGTAAATAAGGAAGAACACCATGGAAAACCGAATTAACATCCCTCCTGAACGATTTAGAATCGAACCTTATGGCATTTTGGAGAGACAATGGTTTTTATTGACAAGCGGCGATTTTCATTCCGGACATTTTAATGCCATGACCATCAGTTGGGGCAGTTTGGGGAAGATTTGGAACAAACCATTCGTCCAAGTGGTTGTCCGTCCCAGCCGGTACACCTACCAGTTCATGGAACAATACTCTTCTTTTACTGTGTGCGCTTTTCCATTACAGTATCGTGAGGCTCTTTCCCTGCTTGGCACCCAATCCGGTCGAACCAGCAATAAAATTGCTGAATCTGGTCTTACACCAATCCCCTCTAAAATTGTTGCAGCACCAGCTTATGCAGAAGCGGAACTGATCCTTGAATGCCATAAAGTCTATTGGCAGGATATGGATTCAGGACATTTTATCAACTTTGAAATTAATTCCAGTTATCCCGAAAAAGACTATCACCGGATCTACTTCGGTGAAATTGTAAATATTGAAGGTACACACCCATATCATTCTGAAAGTGATTGAAAAAGGAGTGGAAAATGAATACTCTGGTTTTCGAAAAGACAATCCTTGCCCCTGCAGCTGATCTCTATCGGGCATTTACGACACCGCTTGGCTTTCAGGAATGGCTGGTCTGGCAGGCAGCGGTGATGACCTACCCGGGCGGTCCATATCATCTGGTTTGGGCAAACAGTTATTATGCCAATGGGGAATATAAGGAACTGGTTCCGAACCAAAAAATCAGCTTTACCTGGTTCGGAAAAGGCGATCCAGCCCCTACATTGATCGAAATCACACTTCATCAGGAAGGGGATAAAACCAAATTTAAACTGGCTCATCAGGGAATCGGCATCGATCCCATCTGGGAAACTCCCCGCAAGGAAATCGCCCATGGTTGGGAAACCAGTCTTGAAAATCTGGTGTCTGTCATGGAGACGGGACGGGATTTACGCCAGGTAAATCGACCCATGCTTGGAATAGCCGGCATCGAAGAATTGGATAACGTCACAGCCAAACGCCTGGGTACATCGGTAAAGGCAGGTTTGATCATTGGAACACCTCTTGCTGGATATGGTGCCGTGCAGGCTGGATTGCTAAAGGAAGATGTACTGGTGGAGCTGGCTGGAGTCCCCATGCCCAACTATGCAGCTTTCTATGCGGAAATGCAAAAACACCGGGCAGGTGAAACCATTTCTGCTGTGGCATACCGGGGTGCCGAAAAATTAATCTTTTCCATAACCCTTTCCAGTTCTCCGGTCCCGGAACCTCCCATGACATCAGCCAGACTTACTGAAGAAATTAAAATCCAGACCGAAAAAAATTACCTGGAATTGGAAAAATGTTTTGAGAAGGTATCGGATGCGGAGGCATCACGCAATCCAGCTCCAGGTGAGTGGTCGGCACGCGAAGTTCTGGCACATCTCATTCAAAATGAGAGGGATCTGCATGCCCTTGTACAATGCTCCCTTTCCGACAAGATTTTTGAGTGGAGTGATAACTCTCCCGCCCGGATCGCCGCAACTATTGCGGTTTATCCAACAGTTGCCGAACTTCTTGCTGAACTAAAACGCACGGAAGAGGAGACTTTTGTACTTCTGGAATATCTGCCCGAAACATTTTCCCAAAGGAAAGCCAGTTTTTGGGGCTTTTCCTACACGATCATGTCTTTCTCAACTCACACTGCCGGTCATATTGAACAAATCCAAACTGCCCTGAAATAAATCCGGTGGAGTAACCTGGCAGAAATCTTATGTTTTTACCAACCACACTGGATGAAGTTCACGCTCTGGGATGGGATGGTTTGGATGTCATCCTGGTAACCGGCGACACATATATCGACCATCCCTCCTCAGGCGCAGCGGTCATTGGCAAGCTCCTTCACCGGGCAGGTTATCGGGTGGGGATCATCGCCCAGCCGGATGTAAAAACTGATGAGATTGCACGCCTGGGTGAGCCGCGCTTATTCTGGGGCGTCACCGGAGGTTGTGTGGATTCGATGGTGGCTAACTATACAGCGACCAAACGCAGACGGAAAACCGACGATTATACTCCCGGAGGGATCAATAACCGCCGCCCGGATCGTGCTGTTGTTGCTTATGCCAACGTCATCCGCCGCTATTTCAAACGGACATCCCCCATCGTTCTGGGTGGGATTGAAGCCAGCCTGCGGCGGGTTGCCCACTATGACTACTGGGATGACCGGCTGCGGCGCTCCATTCTGTTCGATGCCAAGGCGGATTACATTCTCTATGGTATGGCAGATTTATCTGTATTGGAACTGGCAAATGCATTTTCCAATGGGGATGATCCAAAATTAATCCGGGGATTATGCCATATCTCAGGAAAACAACCTGTGGATTACCTTGAACTGCCATCCTATGAGGCAGTAATTGAAAGCAAATCCGCTTTTATTGATATGTTTCAAATCTTTTACCGGAACAACGATGCCATTACTGCCCGGGGTCTCTGCCAATCCCATGGTGATCGTTTTCTGGTACAAAATCCGCCAGCCCTTCCCCTCTCCCAGTCTCAACTGGATGAGATATATTCACTCGAATATGAAAGAGAGGTGCATCCGTATTATGCCAGGCAGGGACATGTGCGGGCGATGGAAACCATCCGTTTCTCCATTACCACGCACCGCGGCTGTTATGGCGAATGTAATTTTTGTGCAATCGCTGTTCATGAAGGGCGGACTGTTCAATCCCGCAGTTCGGGGTCCATCATCCAGGAAGCCGAAAGAATCACTCATCTGCCAGCTTTCAAGGGCATCATTAATGATGTTGGTGGTCCGACCGCCAATATGTATGGTTGGGAATGTTCCAGGAAATTAAATCATGGTTCCTGCCCGGACCGGCGTTGTCTGACGCCCGTAAGGTGTGCCTTGATGCGACCCGACCACCGCACCCAGATTCATCTTCTCAGGGAATTACGTCAGCTTCATGGCATTCGAAAAATCTTTGTGGCATCCGGTATTCGTTATGATCTGATCCTGGCGGACAAACAGTATGGGTGTTCCTACCTCCGGGAAATCATCCAACATCATATCTCGGGACAAATGAAAATTGCCCCCGAACATACGGAAGAACACGTTTTGTATTTGATGGGAAAACCCCCGGGAGATTCTTTATTACGGTTCACATCCATGTTTGAAAAGTTGACAGCAGAAGCCGGCAAGGAACAATATC
>CALMHE010000265.1 GCA_937863865.1 uncultured Anaerolineaceae bacterium
CTTATTGAAGCTATTTGACGCCATGGCTGTTGCATGAACAATAGCGCCTATGCAAGTGCGTTTACTCACTGGCAGCACCAAGGCTGCCGAGAAGCGTGATATTTATGACCAATTGAGTACCGGTACCATTCATTTGGTTATAGGCACACACGCCTTGATTCAGGAAGGTGTTGCCTTTAATAATCTCGGTCTTGTCGTCGTGGATGAACAACATCGCTTTGGTGTGGGGCAGCGTTCCTCTTTGCGTGTCAAGGGTGAAAATCCCCACCTGTTGGTCATGACTGCCACACCGATTCCTCGTTCTTTGGCATTGACCCTGTATGGCGACCTGGATATTTCCGTCATGGATGAGCTGCCGCCAGGGCGTCAACCCATCGAGACACATGTTCTGCCACCTTCCGAACGGGAAAGAGCCTATCAACTCATCTCACACCAAATCATTGCGGGGTATCAGGCATTCATCATCTATCCTCTCGTGGAAAAGGGCGAACGCGAGGAATCAAAGGCAGCGGTTGAAGAACACAATCGCCTTCAGAAGGATATCTTTCCAAATCAAAAATTGGCATTGTTGCACGGCAGAATGCGACCCGATGACAAGGACCGGGTGATGAAGGAATTCCGTGACCATATTCATGATATTTTGGTTTCCACATCCGTCATCGAGGTTGGTGTGGATGTCCCCAATGCCACGGTTATGCTGATCGAAGGGGCTGACCGATTTGGTCTTGCCCAACTTCACCAATTCCGTGGTCGGGTGGGAAGAGGTGATGCCAAATCCTATTGCCTCCTCATACCGGAATCGGAGGATGCGGTGGAAAATGAACGTCTGTCCGCCATGGCTGAGACCAATGACGGATTTATCCTTGCGGAACGTGACCTCCAACAACGCGGTCCGGGCGACTTTCTTGGCACCCGGCAATCCGGCTTTGCTCAATTACGTATGGCAAGCCTGACCGATGTACACCTGATTGAAAAAGCCCGACTCCATGCAGCAATGCTTTTTGAACAAGATCCTTCCCTTTCTGCACCCGAGTTACAACTATTAAACCAAAATCTCAACCATTTTTGGGGTGAGGGTGCAGGTGATATCAGCTAAAATAAGAGTACAAACCTATGATAAAAGCAGTTTTTCCTGGAACCTTCGATCCCATTCATTACGGGCACATGGACATTGCCCATCGAGCAGCCCGCATGTTCGATTTGTTACTGGTGGCTGTCTATGATCGTCCATTGAAGAACCTGGTTTTTCCACCCGAGCAACGTCTTGCACTCGTGGAACGGGCTTTTACGGATGAGCCCAAGATTCAAGTAGTTGGCTACAGCGGTCTTACGGTTGATTTCTGCCAGGAGAATGATGTTCAGGTTATTGTGCGGGGATTGCGGGTTTTCTCGGACTTTGAACAGGAGTTTCGCATGGCGCTCGCAAATCATCGCCTGGCGCCGGAAATAGAGGTTATAGCACTGATCACCAATGAGGAACATACCTTCCTCTCCTCCACAACCGTGCGGGAGATAGCCTCACTGGGAGGAAATGTGGACAGCATGGTTCCGCCATTCGTTGCGGATGCCCTTCATAAAAGATTCATTGAATTAGGCGATATCAGCCATACCTCCCATGTAACCTCTCTGCGGGATTAGTGTGTACTTGCCTTCCTTTTTTGGTATATTAATTGCAACAATGATTGTGTGAATTTGCCCGGAGGAATTTATGGACATCCTACACCTCGTTGACCGCCTGGAAGAAATATTTAATGAAGGTCGCTCAATCTGGTTTACCCACAGTGTCGCAGTGGATGAAGACCGTATGCTCGATATCATCGACCAGATGCGTACCACCATCCCTGATGAAATCAAAAAAGCCCAGCAGGTTATGGCTCAGAGGGACCGCATCTTAGCCCAGGCGCAGGAAGAAGGCAATCGGACGATTCTGCTTGCCCGGGAAAAAGCCGAGCAGTTCGTTGCCCGTGATCAAATCATGCAGGATGCACGCGTTCAAGCCGAACAGATCATCGCTGAAGCAAAGGTTGATGCTGACCGTACCCGCGCTGAGGCGGATCAGTACGTTTTACAGTCCCTGACCAACATGGAAATGGAACTGGAACGGATCCTCACCCAGGTTCGAAACGGCATCACCACTCTGCAGAATCCTCCCCCCTACAACCCACCGGAAGTCTAGGACTTTTCTTCCATCTCTTCCTTTTGTTCCTTTGGGGCACTCCGCGTAGACCTTTTGGCATTGGCTGGTTTCTGTAACGGGGGATGCAGCGCCTGACCCAGCACCTCATCCATATGCGTGATGGGTACGATGGTCAGATCAGTGCGAACCTTCTTGGGCACATCCACCAAATCTTTCATGTTTTTCGCCGGCAACAATATGGTCTTCAAGCCGGCTCTGTGGGCTGCCAGAACTTTTTCCCTCACACCACCCACTGGTAGAACCCTGCCCCGCAGGGTGATCTCACCCGTCATGCCAACTTCCTTGTGTACCGGTCGTTCGGTAAAAGCTGAGATGAGTGCAGTTGCAATGGTGATCCCCGCACTTGGACCATCCTTTGGAATGGCACCTTCGGGAATATGAATATGTACATCCAACCGTTCAAACATGGTTGGATCCAGGTCCAGGGTTGAGGAGCGTGATTTCATATAGGATAGGGCTGCCTGGGCGGATTCCTGCATCACTTCACCAATCTGTCCGGTGATTTGTAAACCACCCTTCCCTTCCAGAATCAGGACTTCCACCGGCATGATGTCACCACCACTTTCCGTCCAGGCGATGGCTGTCGCCACCCCGATTTCATCCTGCATTTCTGCTTCGCTGGAAAAGAATTGGGGTGGTCCCAATAATTTTTCAACCAGTTCAGGTGTCAGACGGTGGGGGGACCGAACATGTTCCGCCTTCTTGCGTGCCACCTTGCGGCACATGCGACCAATCTCGCGTTCCAGGTTTCGGACACCCGCCTCATATGTATATTCCCGGATGATCCTGCGTAACGCCTGCTCCAGGAACTGGACTTCACCTTCCTCCAGCCCGCTTTCCTCCATCTGACGGGGAATCAAAAATCGTCGGGCGATTTCCAGTTTATCTTCTTCAATATATCCCGGGAACTCAAGCACTTCCATCCGGTCCAACAATGCGGGAGGGATGTTTCCAAGAGTGTTGGCGGTAGTGATGAACATCACCTTGGAAAGATCATAATCCACTTCGAGGTAATGGTCGGAAAATGCAAAATTTTGCTCCGGATCCAGAACTTCCAACAAGGCAGCTGCTGGATCACCCCGAAAATCCGCCCCCAGCTTGTCAATCTCATCCAACATGAATAATGGATTGATTGTCCCCGCACGCCGCATGGTTTGCAGAATCCGACCGGGCAATGCCCCAATATAGGTTCGGCGGTGTCCCCGGATTTCCGCCTCATCCCTGACCCCACCCAGGGAGACACGCACAAACCGGCGTCCAAGGGCTTCTGCAATCGAGCGACCCAGGGAGGTTTTTCCGGTGCCTGGGGGTCCTACAAAGCAAAGGATGGGTTGCCGGGAGCGTTTCGGCTTCAGGCTGCGAATGGCAATATATTCCAGGATCCGGTCTTTCGCCTGACCCAATCCATAATGGTACTGGTTTAATATCTTGGCTGCATGTTGAACATCCAGGTTGTCTTCTGTGGCTTCCGCCCAGGGTAAATCCAAAAGCCAATCCAGGTATGTCCTCAGCATTCCCACTTCGGGTGACATCGAAGGCATCTGCGACAGGCGATCCAGTTCCTTGATGGCAACTTTACGCACCTCATCGGAAAAACTCGATTTGTTGATCTTATCCCGGAGTTCCTCCAATTCACGTGTCCAGACATCCCCGTCACCCAGTTCGGTTTGAATAGCTTTAATTTGTTCCCGCAGGTAAAATTCCCGCTGGCTGCGATCCACTTCACTTTGCACCCGGGTGTGAATCTCATCTTCAAGTTGCAGAACATCCAATTCCTGTGCCAGCAGCCAATTTAACCTCTTCAGCCTTTCAATGGGATCCAACATCAACAACAGGCTCTGGCGTTCTGATAAAGGCAGGGAGATTGCCGTGGAGATCATATCCGACAACCATCCTGGCTCCTGGATATTCATGGAAAACAGATGCGCCTCATCCGGTAGGCTGCGGTCGAGTTGCACACAGCGCTCAAATAAATCACGGGTGGTGCGCATCAGGGCTTCAATCTGGCGGTCAACCTCCGTGGATTCCTTCAAAATACGGGCGCGCACCCGGTAATACGGCTCTGTCTGGGTGAACTCAATCACTTCCACCCGGTGTCGACCTTGAATCAGGGCTGAATTATTTCCATCCGGCATTTCCAGCAGCCTGCCGACTGCAATTTCCACGCCGATGGGCAAAAAATCGGTCGGCTCCGGCTCTTCGACATCTGCATCCTTTTGCACCAGGGCGATCATGGTTTCAAAATTAAACTGCGATTCCTGGATCGCCATCAGGTTCATCCCGGGCTGCATGAAGATTGGTGACACCATGCGGGGAAACACAACCACATCCCGCAGAATCAATACCGGCAGATCAATATTCCCATTCTCGTCCGGTTCACCATCCGGAATTTGATATAACTCCTCGGTTCGCTGTTGCAATGCAGACATAAACTCGTCCGATTGATCGGACCGGGAAGACCATTGATCATTTTTCATTTGCAAGACTCCAACCGAATTATACCCCCGCTTCAGCCTTTTCCACTTTGATTTGTTTTCCTCATTGCATCCCAAGTGGCACGTACCGCAGCTACAATGAAAATACTGCCTGTCACCAAAACCATGCTGTCTGAACCAGCCTGCTCCACCGCCACCTCGAACGCTTTTTCCACCGGAAGGATGG
>CALMHE010000266.1 GCA_937863865.1 uncultured Anaerolineaceae bacterium
GTGCTGCTGCCCTGCGACGACCCCGAATGGAGTAACTTTACCCGGTTTTTTGCCCAGAATTTTGACCGGTTCGGGCTGAAAAAACTCATCAGCACCAGCTATGCGGCGGACAGCAAAACCTACAAGGGGTTTTACCAGCCAACCCTGTTTGAAACCAGCGCCCCGCAATATGACCGGGACCAGACCACCCGGAAAGGTAAAATTTTCACCCTGATCCACGATCGGACGGGCGACAGCAAGGTGAACGTGGATGACCTGGAGTGGCGTTACCTGGCAGGGGATGGCGATTTCAGAAGTGCCGAGATCAGGAAATTACGCGATGAAGCCGACATCATCATTACCAACCCGCCTTTCTCGCTGTTTCGGGAGTTTTTGGCATGGATTATGGAGGCGGGGAAACTATTTGTCATTATTAGTAACATGAACGCCATCACCTATAAAGATGTTTTTCCGTTGATTAAAAACGATAAGCTGTGGTTGGGTAACGGTTTTCATGCTGGCAATGCATACTTTTCAACACCTTTTGCCAAAGAATACGGTGAAGGGGTTTATTACCCCGATACTGGCTTGGTGAAGTTTAGAAATGTTTGTTGGTTCACCAACCTCGACCACGGAAGGCGTCACCAACCCTTACGACTTATGACTATGGCGGACAACCTGAGGTTCAGCAAACACAAGGAAATCCGGGGCAAAACATCGTACGACCGCTACGAAAACTACGACGCCATTGAAGTTCCGTTTACCGATGCCATTCCGAGTGATTATGATGGTGTGATGGGCGTGCCGGTCAGTTTTCTTTATAAATATTGCCCTGAACAGTTTGAAATAGTAGGAATGGCAGAGGATAACGCTAGGGGTTTTTCAGGAGGAATATGGGATGGGAAAAATCCCCGTTGTATAATAAATGGGAAAGCTAAATTCAAGCGTGTTTTTATAAGAAGTAAGAAATAACATGAAAACAATTTTAAGAACCAATCTCACGGTCAAAGATATTTGCGAAGGATTCGTTTATAACGAGCTGGAAGGCAAGGGCTTGTTCGGTCTGGCAGGCAGATTAACCATCCAGCCGGAGTACCAGCGCAATTATTTCTATGCGGACGGCAAAAAGGATGTGGCGGTGATTGATTCGCTGCTGAAAGGCTACCCGCTGGGATTGCTCTATTTCAACAAGGTAAGCGACGGTTCGCTGGAAGTTCTGGATGGGCAGCAGCGCATCACCAGTTTTGGACGGTACGTGACCAATAAATTTGCCATCAAGGATGAAAACGGGATGGAGCAATATTTTAGCGGTATTGCAGCCGACAAACAGGCAAAAATCCTGGATGCCCAACTCCTGGTTTACGAATGTGAAGGCACGGAGAGTGAGATCAAGGAGTGGTTCAAAACCATCAATATTGCCGGGGTTCCTCTGAACGACCAGGAACTGCTCAACGCGGTGTATTCCGGACCCTTTGTGACCTTTGCCAAAACGGAGTTCAGCAACAGCCAGAATGCCAACATTCAAAAATGGAGCGCCTATATCCGGGGCAGTGCCAACCGGCAGGTTTTTCTGGAACGTGCCCTCGAATGGGTCAGCAAAGGCAGGATTGGCGATTACATGAGCCTTCACCGCTATGATACCCAGATTACCGAATTGAAGACCTACTTCAATTGTGTTATTGATTGGGTTTCCAGCATCTTTCTTGATGTGGAGAGTGAGATGCGCGGGCTGGAGTGGGGAAGGTTGTATGAAACCTATCACCATCGACCGTACAACCCGGCTGAGGTTTCAGAAGAAGTAAAAAAACTGTACGCTGATCCCTACATCAAAAACCGCAGGGGAATTTTTGAGTATATTCTGGGCGGTTCGGTGAATACGGAATTATTGGACGTGCGGGTGTTTGATGATGCGACAAAGAAAAGCGTTTATATAACCCAAACCGCAACCGCCGAAGCCAATGGCGAATCAAACTGTCCGCTTTGTGCCCTTGGACACGATGCCAACAGGAGAAAAATCTGGAAGTTGAGCGAAATGGATGCCGACCATGTCACCGCGTGGAGCAAAGGCGGCGCCACAGATATCGGGAACTGCCAGATGTTGTGCAAGACTCACAACCGGGCAAAAGGCAACCGGTAAGCCCGGTCGGGCGAATGTTCGATGCCGGGGGAGTTCCATCCCTGCCCCGTGTCGGGAACCCATGAATTAATTGAGGAAATGATGCAATGACCAACTACCTGCGCTACCCCATCCCTGCCCTGCAGGAATATGTGACCCGCTTTTTCATCCAGCTGGGTGTACCCCCGGCGGATGCCGCCATTGCCGCGGATGTGCTGGTGGCAGCGGATGTGCGCGGGGTGGAATCGCACGGGGTGATCCGTCTGAACACCTACTACGGCTCCCGTCTGCGCAAGGGGCTCATGTCACCCGTGACCAACATCATCACCGTAAACGAAACCCCCACCACCCTGGCGCTGGATGCCGGTAATGGTCTGGGGCAGGTGGCGGCATATCACGCCATGAATCGCTGCATTGCAAAAGCCGGGGAATCCGGTCTGGCGATGACAACGGTTCGCAACAGCAATCATTACGGGATTGCCGGCTATTATGCCATGATGGCGCTGCCCCACGGGATGATCGGCATCAGCCTGACGAACAGTCAGCCGCTGGTGGCGCCCACCTACAGCCGCAGCCGCATGCTGGGCACCAATCCGATTGCGGTGGCGGTTCCCGCCGGTGAAAACCGACCCTATGTGCTGGACATGGCAACCAGCATTGTACCCATCGGTCGGGTAATGGTTTACAAGGAGAAGGGCGCGGAAATTCCCGCCGGCTGGGGTGTGGACTGCGATGGACACGTGACCACCGACCCGCAGGCAGTGCTCAACGGCGGCGCGCTGATGCCGTTGGGCGGTACTGATCTGATGCGCGGATACAAAGGCTACGGACTGGCGCTGTTGGTGGATATCTTCTCCGGCGTCCTGGCAGGCAGCGGATTTGGTCGGGCAGTGGCAAATCCATCCCAACCGACCTCCGCGGCTGTGGGGCATTTCTTTGCCGCTGTCCGCATTGATGCCTTCCGCCCGCTGGCGGACTTTCAGCGGGACATGGACGCCTTGATCACCGAATTGAAGACGGCGCCCCGGGAAGCCGGGCAGGAGCGGATTTACATCCACGGCGAGAAGGAATTTGAAATGGCGGAGCGCAGCGAGCGCGAGGGGGTTCCGCTGCTGCTGCCCACCGTCCGGGCATTGCAGCAGGTGGGAAACGAGGTGGGGGTGCCGTTTGACCTGGAGCCCGCGGCTGGTCAGGATTAATCCGCCACAAGAATCAACGCCTGGTCGCCCTCCAAAGGCAGCCAGTCTTTCTCCACCCCGGCATCTTCACGCGGGTGGCTGGACAACCCCACCCGCCAGTTCTGACGAGCCAGGTCAAAGCCCATTGCCAGCCTGACCGGTTGGCGCGAGAAATTAAGCGCCACCAGCACGGTTTGGTCCGGAGTCTGGCGCAGGTAGGCGAGCAGGCAGCCCGGCTGAAACGTCAGCCACTGGAACATGCCGCGGCGCAGGGCGGGCGTCCGCCTGCGGAGTTGAATCAAGGCGCGGTAGAAGTTATACAGAGAATCCGGATCCTCCCGCTGGCTGGCAACATTCCGCTGGATGAAATTGGGGTGCACCGGCAGCCAGGGCTGGACGGGGCTGAATCCGGCATATTTGGAATCATCCCATTGCATGGGAGAACGTTCCCCATCCCGGCTGTGATAAAAAGGATACCATTTGATGCCAATTGGATCGAGCATTTCCGAGCGTTTAAGGGAAATGTTGCGCATCCCGATCTCCTCTCCGTAGAGCAGATAGGGCGTCCCGCGCAGGGTCAGCAGGAGTGCGGCTGCCACTTTCAGGCGTTCATCACCGCGGTTTCGGGCAAAACGGGTGGCGGAACGCGGCTGGTCAAAACTGTTCAGCACCACGGTCGGGAAGGCGTCCGTCCCGAGGGCATCCTCCCAGCGTTGAATCGCATTCCAAAAACGGGGGGCGCTCCAGGGCTGCATGATCAGGTTGAGTTCAAAGGCTGCATGGAGGAGCTCCCGCCCCACGTATTGGGCGGCAATCTCCGGGGAGGGATTGAAGGTTTCACCCACAAGGTAGCGGTCAGGGTAGGAATCCACCAGGGCGCGGATTTCATTGAGTAACGGGAACAGCTCGGGTCGGTTGCAATCGTAAATGTGCTGCTGCCAATCAAATGGGCGAATACCCAAAGCAGGTGGATTATCGCGCAGTTGATCATCCTTAAAGTAGGCATTAAACAGGTCCAGGCGGAAGCCATCCACCCCGCGTTCCAGCCAGAAACGGAAGACATTGAGCAGTTCCTTCCGAACCTCGGGATTGCGCCAGTTGAGATCCGGCTGGAAGGAAAGAAATGTCCGCAGGTAATACTGCTCCAGGTGCGGATCCCATTCCCAGACCGACCCGCCCACGATGGATTGCCAGTTGGTGGGCGCCCGACCGCCCGGCTTGGGATCCTGCCAGATATACCAGTCATGTTTGGGTGACTGCCGGGAGGAACGCGACTCCAGGAACCAGGGGTGTTGATCCGAGGTATGGTTCAGCACCAGGTCAATAATGATGCGAATCCCGCGCCGGTGCGCCTCGAACAGAAGGCGGTCAAAATCGTCCAGGGTTCCCATGCGGGGATCCACGGAAGTGTAATCCATCACGTCATAACCATAATCCCCGTCATCCGAGGGGTAAAAAGGCGTCAGCCAGAGGGCATCCACACCCAGATGCTTTAGATCATCCAGGTGCCGGGTGATTCCTTCCAGGTCGCCCAGCCCATCGCCATTGGCGTCAGCAAAGGAACGGGCGTAGAGGTTGCAAATGACG
>CALMHE010000267.1 GCA_937863865.1 uncultured Anaerolineaceae bacterium
TCGGAAATCTCCGGCGCGGCCGGAGGCATGTCGGCGTTGTCGGCCGCACCGGCGGGTCTCTGGCCGATGATGCCGGAGATGTCCACGTCATCGGTCGGAGATTCCGCACCGTAGCCGTTCTCGGCCAGAACTGCGGACGCAGCCGCATAATCGCCGTCATGTTCGAGCATGGTGTAGACAGCAAACGGAGAATAGCCCGTGTTCGCCTCGAACGGCGGCGCGGCGGACTTCTACGTTGTCGTTTTCGTCCAGTTCATCCAAGAACTGGATCTTTTCCGGATGATCCAGGGTGCATCCTCGAATGGGGTCGCACGCCTTTTTAACGCCAGCGGGAAGCGCGTTATAACCGTAATGGTGGCAAACGGGCGCGTAATAGTCGCGTTCTCGAGGTACGATGCTGCCGGCTCCGAGTTCGCCGTCTTTTTTCCTTACGATGCCATCGCCATTCCTCTCGGGAAAGTATCCCGAATCGACGAAAAAGCCTTTTTCGACCGCTTCAAAGTAGCCGCCGTTTTCTAAGATATCCTCCATATAAAGGATCGCGCGGATCTTCAAGTCACGCATCTCGTCCTTCAGCGCGTCCATCTTAGGCCCGACGTACCGTTTTATACCGTCCAGTGCGATTAAAGTGTGTTTGGCCGTCTGGACTCCTCGTATCGAATTGATGTGCCAGGGGACATTACGACCCTCGTCCGGGGTGATGGTGGATTGGAGGTCGGCGTGCGTCAATCGACTGAGAACGGCATCCAGAACGTGTATACGGGTTGCGTCGTATAGGTCCGCTTCGATGTAACGCGTGTTCATCTGAGCGCGGAACTTGAATTCTTTGAAGAGTTCTCGAATCGTCAGCGCGTAAACGAAATTGAGCCGGAAAGACGGAGAGGGAGAGGACATCGGGGGGACCGTCGATAAAGAGATCAACGATTTCTTCATCCCCGCGCGAACAGAAAACGAGCTGTTGATCGCGTGTTGAACTAGGAGTTCCGGCATCACCTTCCAGGCGATCTTCGATGAGGCGTTCGCGTTGTGCGCGCCATCGATCTGCAGAATGTCGGCGCTGGCCATCAGTTTCTTCGCTACGGCGGCGTCCACAAAAGACCGGATCGGGTTGATACCCCGATACAAGACGTTGTATTGCGGATCCTGGTGGGCGCCGTTCACGCCTTCCTCGGCGAACAGCACTGCCACTTCGGGACCAGCCACACCGGACACATAGCTGTGGAAGTTGATCGGGCGACCCACTTCCTCTTCGATTAAGTCGCAGGCTTTGCGGCTGGCGCGGATCTGCTTGCGGGTGATGGGAACGCCGCCCACACCTTCGGGGGTGCCTTCCATCAGACCGTCAATGTGGCTCTGACCGGTGGTGCGAATCACCATCAGGTGATCGGCGCCGTGCCAGGCTGCCATGCGCATGCGGCGCAGGTCATCCTCAAAACGCCCCGAGGCAATTTCGGTGGTGACGACAGGGGCGGGCTGCGGGTCAATATGGTCAAAATACTTGGATGCCGGCAGTCCGATGCTGTTCTTCAACGGTTCGGACATATCCCGGTAGTGGAAGGGTCCCATGCGGATGCCTCCCGCCGGTTTTTTGCGCCATACCCAGCCCTTGCGCCGGGGACGATAGGTTTCGAGGTCCTGCAGGATCTCATCCACATCCATCTTCTTTTGGGGGTCAAGCGGCACGGGGGTTGTCATTTCCGCACCTCCCCAAAGAGCCCAGCAAGAACATCCTGGTCTTCCATGATGGCAGCAGCGGCAGCCCGGACATCACAACCCCGCTTTTCAGCCAGTTTCAACAACACATGCCCGGCTCCCTTGCCCAGCAAGCCGGCTTGATGAATGCGATCCACCACGCCATGGGCGGTGAGGCTGTCAATGCCCATTCTCAGCAGGATGGAGCGCTCAATTGAGGGGGATGTATGGGTGCGCGCCAGATCCACAATCGGCGCCACCAGCTCGTCGCACAACTCCCAAAAACGAGCCTTGAGCTGTTCATCAGACATTTTCTTGTATTCTTCCCGGCGTTTTTCAAACCGGGCAATGCGATCTTCAGTCATAAATAATTTTCCCTTTCCTTTTTTTTAATTGTACGGCATCCCTACGTTTAGATCTCAGTCAGGTGCTGTCGTACCCAATCGGGGCTCGTCTTTAAATCTTCGGCGACGAAGTTGACATCATATTCATCCCAGGATTCCACCGGGTGGTTCCTGGCAGCATTTTTCAGGTAGGACATCCGCAGGCGGATCATATCCTGGGGTTTACCCCACACCTGCTCCAGCCGCTCCGGGATGACGATGCTCTTCCCGGGTACGTTTTCAGCCGGGTCGCCGCGGCGGACTTCAATGCCGTTTTCACGGGCGAAGCTGAGCTGGGCATTCTGGTGTTTGCCTGCCCCGGTATACTCGGTTTCCTGGACAACCACGATCTGGTCCTGGTCCATCTGCCGCGCCAGGGTGATGGCTGCCGTCAGGCTGGTGTTGCCCGCGGGTCCGCGCTCCAGCCCTTCCAGCTTGGTCAGCAGTTCGGTGACGTAAAAGACCTCGCCCTGGGTGACCAGCTGATATTCATCCATGTAGCGCATTGAGCGGGCGGCATTGCGGGGCACGTCCACCCGGTCGGGCCAAACGGCAAACGGAACGCCAAACCCGGTGTGACCGGTGGTAAAGGATTTGCGGTTAAAGTCGTGATCGGATGCCATGTGCAGACCGCTCAAATCCACCGAGCAAGCCACCACGCGGGTTTGATCACAGCCTGCCGCCAGCAGACCGCGCGCCGTACCGGTCAGGTTGCCGCCGCCTGCGTGGGTAATCACCACCGCATCGGGGTCCTTGCCGTAACGAGCTCGCACCTGCCCGGCAATTTCCATCCCCAGGCTCTCCACGCCGCGGATTCCAAAAGGCGTGTAAAGGCTGGCGTTGAAGAAACCGGTATCCTCCAGGGTGAGCAGGAGCAGGTAAAACAATTCCGGACCCACCGAAAGCTTGAGCACCTCGGCGCCATAGGCTTCGCAGGCACGCCCCTTTTCCACGATCTCCGGCTGACCAACCCCGCGGCTGTCATAGACCTCCTGGATGATGATTGCCTTCAAGCCGCGCTGGGCAGCCTGCGATGCCACTGCCGCGCCGTAATTGCCGCTGGTGGCGGCGATGATGCCCTTGAATCCTTTTTGCGCGGCTTCGTAGGCACTGATGGACGCCCGGCGCGCCTTGAAACTGCCCGAGGCATTGGCGGCTTCATCCTTCACCAGGATGGTTGCCCCCTTGCCGGGCGGGGAGATCTTCCGGACGGCATTCGTCAGGTTGCGCAGTTCAAAGAGCGGCGTATCCCCCACCTTGGTTTCCCGCTGGATGCGGGCGATCTCGGCATGGGTATAGCCGGTGTCCGCCATCATGCGTTCGTAGTCAAAGGAGACCGGAGAATGGACATACCGGTCGTAATCAATGCCCAGCGAGACCTTCATGATCTCGTTTTTCCGAGCCATCACGCCTGCATAGGAGGTATCGCGCGGGCTCATTCTTCCGCCTCCGTTCCAATCGTCAGCAGCTCCGGCACCACCGTGCCAAAGCTGTGGCTGTAACCGGGATTTACGGTCTTTAATATGCCCTGCAGCTCGCGCCCGATGATGGTGCGAATGCGGACCACCGCGCCCAGTTCGGCATCCTCCACCAGGAAACCGGAAACACGCAGCAGGTAGGGGACCTTCCTGGTGTCTTCGGGCAGGGAGGGGGCGCGTTGTTCGGGTTTGAGGATGACCTCCTCAATTTCAACCCAGGTACCGGCTTGTATTTTTGTCATATTGATCCCTTTCCTTCAGCTAACCACTAGACCCGGCGGCTGTAGGCGGTTTCGCCCATCAAGGCAGCCGGAACGGGCAGATCAATCATGCGCTTCAAACCGGGGGTTGCCGCCACAACATGCGGGATCATGTTCACGGCAATGCCGATGGTCGCCTTGCCACCGGCGTATTCCGGCTTGATTGCCATGTGAATTTCAGGCACACCATAAATATTGATGTAGTCACCGGTATCCTGGTTTTCCAGGTGCGGATGAATCTGCTGCGGGTGAATCAGGCGGATGACTTCCGTGTCGCCGCGGTAGCCAACGCCGGTATGGGCGCAGCCAGCCACCATGCCCGGTTCCACCTTGACGTGCGGCGTCTCGCGGTACACTTTGCTGATGATGGGCTCGCGGGTTTGCACAATGCGGTCCACGCCCAACCCCAGTGCATCGCTGATCAGCTGGATGGATTCGGGGAAGCCGACATGCCCGACAATTGTGCCTTCCTCAACGCCCTTGCGGAAGACTTCCGGCGTGGTGCCCACGCCCTGCGTTTCCATCACGGTGGGACCG
>CALMHE010000268.1 GCA_937863865.1 uncultured Anaerolineaceae bacterium
ATCTACACCGTCCTCGATGCGGTTCAAAACATCACCGGGCAACGAGCCGCCCCCAACCACGCAGATACTGTACCCTGCAACTGCCCTCATTGTGCTGCCAAAAGAAACAGCGCGTAAGCTGCTTTTTCGATCCGTTCTTGACAAACTACTGGATATAAAGGAGATAGCATGTTAAACATCAAAATTCTTGGATCTGGTTGTGCAAACTGCAAGCGACTGGAGGCTCTGACCCGCAAGGTGGCTGCTAACCTGGGCATGGAAGCCGAGTTTGAAAAGGTAACCGACATGACCGAAATCATGAAGTGGCCCATTCTCTCCACGCCGGGTCTGGTCGTCAACGGCAAGGTGGTCTCCTCAGGCCGCATCCCCTCCGAAACAGAAATCGCTGCCTGGTTGAAAGAATAAAGAGCACTGATGGGCGGATAGGTCTGCCCATTTTTTTAATCTACAAATATTCAATTTTCTGTATGTGATATCTATTTTCAAGCAGGTGCTATGGATTCTATCTTCAACTACATTGGTACTTTGTTATGGTCTGGCTGGACCGGGCTGCTCGATTACCTGGCCGCGCACGTTCTTCTCTGCCTGGTGCCGGCATTCATCATTGCCGGTTTTATGAGTTCGATGATCCCAAAAGAAGCGATTACCCGTTATCTTGGACCGAAAGCCTCCAAGTGGATCAGTTATCCCGCTTCAGCCTTTGGCGGATTCATCCTGGCGGTCTGCTCCTGTACCATTCTGCCGCTCTTCGCCGGTATCTGGAAACGTGGCGCCGGGCTTGGCCCAGCCATCACCTTCCTGTTTATTGGTCCGGCGATCAACATTCTGGCCATCACCTACACCGGCGCCGCCATCGGGATGGATATTGCTATGTCACGACTGGTACTTTCAATATTATTTGGTATTGTCATCGGTTTGATTATGGCCTGGATCTTCCACAAAGAAGAAAGCCTGCGCGCCAGCGAGATGGCGGCTAACGGCGTGTTTGATCAAACCGCAAAAGTAAAGCCGGCAGTCTGGGTGCTTTTCCTTTTGTTGGTGGCTGTATTGATAGTCGGCACTTTGCAGGTGGATCTTTTAACCCATGTCTACGCCAGTATCAACCTGCCGTTTGACGCGCTCGCCCGGGTGAGTACCTTCCTATCCACCATGAACCTTACCATCCAGGGTGCCGCACTGATCCTCATGCTGGTTGTAATCGGTATTACGGCCTGGAAAGGCTTTGAAAAAATCTTCGATGTTTTTTCAGGCTGGACCTATGCTGCTCTGGCGCTCATTGCGCTCACCATCCTCATCGCAGCCCCGAAGGAAGATGTGGGTTCGCTGGTCATTGGGATTAATGGCCGCCTGATTGGAGAAGTTATTTTGCTTGCAAGCGTTGCGGTTGTGACCAGCCGTTCCTTCACCAGGGATGAACTCGGTGGTTGGATCTGGGAAACCTGGAAATTCGTCAAGCAAATCTTCCCCCTCCTCATCGTGGGCGTCTTTGCCGCTGGCATCGTTAAAGTGATCATCCCTGAAGCCTGGGTGCGCACCATTGCCGGTCAGAATACCATCTGGGCTAACCTGGTGGGCGTCTTGTTCGGCGTGTTTATGTACTTCCCAACCCTGGTTGAAGTTCCTATTGCGAAGATGTTCCTGGATTTGGGAATGGCGCGCGGTCCACTGCTGGCTTACCTGCTTTCAGATCCGGAACTTTCCCTTCAATCCATCATGGTATTGAATGGGGTGATGGGCAAAAAGAAGACGGTTATTTATGTGTCTCTGGTGGCTATTTTCAGCACTTTAGCCGGATACCTGTTCGGATTAATCCTAGCTGCTGGTTGAAACGAAATCGTTGCACAGGAAATTCCTATCGGTTTCAAATGGCAGAGGCGATTGTCAACTCCAAATATGGCGATCGCTGGGAAGCCGTCAGCGCTGGCACGCAGCCAGCCGGATATGTCCACCCCAACGCGATCAACGCATTAGAAGAAATAGGGATTGGGCATAAAGGGATACCTACATCGGCGGATGAATTTCGAGGAGTTGATTTTGATTTGGTTGTCACCGTATGTGATGATGCTGCTGAAAACCGCCCTGTTTGGCTTGGAAAAGGCAAAAGAGTTCATTTAGGTTTTCCTGATCCGACCAAAGCAATGGGAAACGAAGAACAGGTGATGGCATCCAGCCAAGGGGAGCTGACTGCATGGTTTGGTATTGAGGAAGCAATCCTTCAATACTCCAATGAAATTGACCGCCTGCCAGCCTGGCTTGCTTTGGATGGCGGACTTGTGATTGGTTTTGTATGCTTCAAACAACACTCACCCTTTTTGGCTGAAATCTATGTCATGGGCATTCTGCCGAAAACCCACCGCAGGGGAATCGATCGGAAGTTGATCAACCTTGTCGAGGAATGGTTGAAGAACCAGGGGGTTGAATATTTGCATGTGAAGACCCTGGGACCATCCCAAAACGATGAAAATTACCCCAAAACCAGGGAATTCTATACCGCGATGGGGTTCAGATACCTGGAAATATTTACACAAATTTGGGACGAACACAACCCATGCCTGATCCTGGTGAAAAAATTGTAAATTTCCAGGTGGTGTTCTGATACCCGGCAAAGGTATAACCCGGGGAGTTATTGTTCATATATAAAATAAAGGTGATAATATACATTAAACCCCCAACATGACCGCAAACCCGTAATCATTCAGCGGGGACAGGATGAAAATTATCCCAAACAATCAACCAGGCTCCAACCCCTTTCTCCTTCCCCTGAAGGCATGGGTTCTGGTTCTCTATTCCATTCAATTGGTGGTGCTCCTCACCAGCCTGTTTAAAATTAAATTATCCAGTCCGCTTGCCCTGGGGATCATTTTTCTTTCAGCCTTTGCCTGTCTCCCTGCATTTCTTCGAAGACCGAAACAAATCGCCATCAAGGGATTTCATCCAAACAGGAGCCGGCTGGCAATAATCCTCATTTTAATCATTGCGGTGTGCGCCCTGATTTACCTTTTACTGATGGCGCTGGCGATACAGTCCCCTGACCTGTCCTTTGAAGGGAATGCTTATCATATTCCTGCCATTTCCATGTGGGCATCGAAGGGTTTTGTTCATTGGATTGACACACCGTATCAGAGCGATGTTCTGAATGGTTATCCCAAGGGGGCGGAGGTGATTGCCTATGCCCTGACAATGGCATTTGGAAATCCCATGGTGAATACCATCAACCTCATCTTCCTGCCGCTTGGCATCCTGGGAATTGCCAGTCTGGCATGGTCATTGGGGTCCAGGCGGCTTCCTGCCCTGTGTGCCGGGTTTTTGTATGTTCTGATTCCGGTAAACATCAACCAATCCGCAACCACTCACATTGACTCAGCCTTTGCATCCGGTGTGATCGGTCTGATCGCCATCTGGTTTGCCTCCCTGCAGACCGTCAAATTAAATTGGCGTTTAGTTTTGCCGTTGGGTGCCAGCCTGGGGCTGGTGTTGGGTATGAAGATCACTTCAATTCCATTATGCGGGATTGCATTCCTGCTCTGGATTGTCAACTGGCTGCTGCACCAAAAAGGACAGGGTAAACCTTTCAGTAAATGGCTGGGGTTTTGCGGCTTCATTGCGGGGGTATTTATCATTGCCGCGGCAGGAGGGGGATTCTGGTACATCCGGAATTATCTCTTCACTGGCACTCCGCTTTATCCGGCGGGGGTCCACTGGTTTGGCAAAGAGATATTTTCGGGCAAGACGGTGTTGGACGCCGTCGGCAGGTTCGGGGTCACCCCCATTGATTTGCTTGTATTCCCGGCGCCGGTCAGGGTGATGCTTGCCTGGCTGCAGGGGCTTTCCCGTTGGCCGTCATGCCTTCTGGGATATGACACGCCCAATGGCGGCATGGGTTTCCTCTGGCTGTTGGGTTGTGTGCCCTCCCTCATCATGGTCATCCTGGGGATGATTAAAAAACGATTTCCCTGGAATTATGCTTTTATCAATCTGCTGATCCTGGTCGGTGCTTTTTTTATCATCACCCCCATGAATTGGTGGGCACGTTATACCATCTGGATTTATGCGGCAGGCTTGCCCGCACTGGCTTGGGTGATCAGTGCAATGATGGACGAACCTCAACCAACAAGCCGGGCAGGAAGATGGCGAAATATCTGGTTGTTTTTGGTCCTCGTCCTGTCCATGTTTGAAGGACAATACTGCACAAGGCACATACTGGCAATCACTTCTCCCGGATCATTAAGTGATTCGCCCATTGTATTTTTTAGGAAGGAAACCTGGATCTGGTCCAGTTATTACCTTGCGCCGGAGATGGAAGGCACAGCACTCGAAGAAGTGTTGACCCGCGGCAAGATGGTTGCAATTGGACCCGCTTCCAGCCGGCAGCTTGATTATTTCTTCCTGGTTGGCATGCTGTCCCAACCGATTGGAAAGAGATCCATCCTGATTTACCCGGAAGAGTTTGACCTGGATCAAATGCTGAAGAAAAAAGTGGATTACCTCATCTGGGATGAAGGGATCCCCCTTTCGAAGCAATTGACGGGGTTGACCTATAGGAAAGCAGTCGGGTTCCTGGTATTTCAATTGACAGATGATTGATTCCATGAATCCCTGGGGGTATTTTTATTCGTTATTTGAGCTTCCAGATCAACATGTGTCTTGATGCCATCACAGCTTCATGACTCGATATCATTCGTTGCATGTCATGACAAATCCGATTCGGTATAATAACAGGAGAGTTCTTTCCCACACCTTCCATGACAAGAATCCCGAAGGGGAATCATGAATAACCAAACGCCAAAATTTTTACAACATATCCTTCCAACCACCGGAATTTTTATCTGGATGGTGACTTTCTTTGGAGTCATTCTTCTTGGACCAAAGATGATCAACATCGATGGTGACCTGGGGCGTCACCTTACCCTGGGTGGAACCATGATTGACAGCTGGAAAATTCCCATACAGGATATATTTTCCCATACGATGACCGGTCAGCCCCTCACGCCGCATGAGTGGTTGTCACAGGTGATCTACGCCCTGGCGGAGCGGATTTTGGGTTTGAATGGGGTCATCCTGGTCTGTGCCCTGGTGATTGCAACATCATTCTGGCTGGTTTATCAATCAGCCCGTGCGGAGGACCGGTCAGTGGCAATGGCAATTCTCGTGACCTTCCTGGCGGTGGTCACCTCCTCCCTGCACTGGCTTGCCCGACCCCACATTTTTACATTTCTGCTGCTGGCAGGATGGATGCTGGCATTGACAAAATTACGCAAGAGGTATTCCAGAAGCTGGTGGCTGCTGCCTGTATTGATGCTGCCATGGGCAAACCTGCATGGAGCCTTCCTGGCGGGTTTCGTAACCTGGTTCGTCTATGGAATTGGCGTTGCCTGGGATTCTTTTTGGAATCGTACTGCGCAGGGTGAAAATCCACCCCTCCGTTTCTGGCAATTTTATTTTCTGGGTGGATTTACCGCATTTCTTGCATCCCTCTTGAATCCAGCCGGTATTGGGATTTGGAAAACCTCGCTGGGTTATATCGGCAATCAGTACCTGGTCAGCCATACAATGGAATATTTATCGCCCAATTTCCACAATCCCGGGTTCCTGCCATTTTTACTTTTTATCGGAGTGCTGGTGATTGTGCTGGGTTTGTCCAAAAAGAGGATGGATTCTGGAATGCTGTTTACTTCCGCCGCCTGGCTCATCATGGGACTGTACAGCGCCCGAAACATACCCCTTTTTGCCATTGTTGCCGCCCCGCTCCTGGTTCAGGGTCTGAGCGATTTGTTGACGGATGCTTCCAGCCATCTCAGAATCGCACAAAAAATCATCTCCATGGATGCCCAAATCCGGAGGATTGAGTCATCCTTAAAGGGGATGCTATTACCCGTGGCATGCATTGTGATTGTGGCAATTGGGTTCCAGCTGGGTGCCCGGTTTGATTTGGAAAAGCGCGGAAACAGTTTTGATCCGCAGGTTTTTCCGGTTGAAGCAGTCAACTGGCTGGAGGAAAATCCCCAGGAGGGGGAGATGTTTAATTACTTCACCTGGGGCGGTTATCTTCTCTACCGCCAGTTTCCGGAAAAGCGGGTATTCATCGATGCCCAGACCGATTTCTACGGTGAGGAAATGGTGCGGAAGTATGAACGGGTCATCGATCTGCAGGAAGGATGGGAAAATATCCTTGCCGAATACAGGGTGGATTGGGCGATCCTTCCAATGAATGCTGCAAGCGCCCATGCCCTCCAATCCGAATTGGGCTGGAAGATCGTTTACGAGGATTCCACAGCCGTGATTCTTCATCGATAATCCAAAGTTTCTTTTGAGGTGAACCATGCCTGGTTTGCGTGATCTGTCAAACGCTCCAACCGAAACCCGGAAAAACGTTTTACGACGGGTATTGATCGTGGTTATTTTCGACAGCCTGATCATCCTGTTATTGCTCTCATCCGCCGGAACCATCAATTGGCTGTACGCCTGGCTCTACATTGCAGCCTTTACATTGATCCAGTTAATCGGGTTGTTTTTCATCCCGTTTGATGTGATGGCGGAGCGGGGTAAAAAAAAGGAGAATACAGAGACCTGGGATAAACTCATCACCGGGCTGCTCATTCCCGGTTTCATGGCGGTCTACCTGATTGCCGGTCTGGATTTCCGTTGGAGCTGGTCCGGCGGGATGACTGCCGGCTGGCATATTGGCGGGATTCTGATCTTTTTAATGGGCTGCAGCCTGGAATTATGGGCAATGTATTCCAACCGATTCTTTTCATCAGAAGTGCGTCTGCAATTTGATCGCGGGCATGCAGTCTGCAGCCGCGGTCCATACCGATATGTACGCCATCCCGGTTATGTGGGAATGATCCTCCTGTATGGATTTACACCCATCTTCCTGGGTTCGCTGTGGGCATTGATCCCTGCAATAATGACCGTGATTCTGCTGATCGTCCGCACCGCCCTGGAGGACCGCATACTGCAGAACAAGCTGCCCGGCTACCGGGAGTATGCGGAACGTGTGCGTTTCCGGTTAATCCCCGGCATCTGGTAGGACAACCAAATCGTTTGCAGCGGGAGGTCAAAGGATCGATTTGGCATGACGGTTCATCCAGGCATCACCGCTTATAAACCGGGGATGGTATATACTCAACTTGATGAAAAACTGATTGTTAATCACAGCAATCAGCCGGCATGGGAGAATTCATGAAACCAAAAAACACCCTCCACCTCCTGGTACTTATCCTCCTTTTTTGGGCATTTCTCTTTGGGATTTACGTCCGGGTCATCGCTGTTGCCCGGGCTGATTTCCCGGTCAATGATGGCGGTATGTTTTACCAGATGGTTGAAGACCTTGTTCATGAAAATTTCAGGCTTCCCTTAACCACAACGTACAACCAGCTTGGCATCCCTTACGCCTATCCGCCGCTGATGTTTTACCTTGCGGGGCTGCTTGAAAAGGCGGGCATCAATTTAATCCAGGTTTTCCGCTGGCTCCCCTTGATTTTTTCCATATTGACCATCCCTGCTTTTTGGTGGTTTGCAAAACTCCTTGCCCGCGATTCCATTCTGGCTGCTTTTGCGACCACACTCTTTGCGCTTTTGCCCCGATCCTTTGAATGGCTGGTGATGGGCGGAGGGCTTTCCCGGGCACCAGGGGCGCTGTTTTACATTTTGTTCGCGGCGTCTCTTCTGCTGGTTTTCCGGGAGCGGCGGAGACAGTGGATCATCCCGGCTATCCTCTTTGGGGGGCTTATCCTGTTGACCCATCCAGAACGAAGCCTGCATGCCGTAGTCACAGGAGCGCTCATCTGGCTCTTCTTCAATCGATCACGATCTGGTTTTTTTCATGCAGCAATCATCAGCATTGGTGTACTGGTGATCTCCGCCCTGTGGTGGGCGCCCTTGATATTCCGCCTTGGTTTCGATCCACTATTACAGGTCATGTCGGTCGGGGGAAACCGTCTGCTATTCTGGGCGCCGATGCTGCTGTTAAACTTCACTGATGAAGCCATCCCGCTGGTGGCAATTTTTTCAGCCGTGGGTTTTATTTATGCCATCTCCCGCAGGGACTGGTTCCTGCCCCTGTGGACGCTGTTGACCTTCCTGGCGGATCCGCGCAGCGCGGTTCACGTGATACCGGTTCAGGCATCCATCCTTGCCGCCATGACAGTCAGCCGGGTCTTGTTTCCCTCGCTGGCGGGCAGTTCTGATGTTTCCTGGAGTGAGGTGATCCACCGTCCGCTGGGCAGGGTTGTGATGGGATATCTTTTAATTTTAATGCTGGTCAACGGTCAGTTGGGGGCTTCCAAAATAGCTGAAAATCTGGTGCTTGCAGCAGGCGACCGGACCGCCCTGGAATGGGTCAGCCAAAACACACCCCCAGACAGCAAATACCTGGTTTATTCCACCAATGAAAATCCCGCTCTGTCTCCCATCCTGGAATGGTTTCCCGCCCTCGGCAAGCGCATGAGTCTGTCCACCTATCAGGGGCGCGAGTGGTTAACCGGCGGCGAAAACTACGCCCAATACTGGGAGGACCTCGAAACCTGGCAAATTTGCCTCTACCGGGATGAAACCTGCCTGGCGGAGCTGCCTGCAAGACTGGCTGAATCCACAACACACATCTATTTTTCATTGGGTGAAAATCAACACAACAACAGCCTGGCTCAATCCCTGCTGCATTCGAATCAATATTCCATCGTCTACCAGACCGATTCAACCTGGATATTTGAAAAGAAACAATAATAAACATCAAAGTCATACCAGCCCATCATTTTTTTATCCTCAGGAGATCAACTTAAATGTCTGCTTTACACATCCTCCCCATTTTTTTGTCCTACCTCATGCTGGTTGGATGGATTATCCTGGGTTTTTTTGCCCTGTTTGAATTAAGGAAATATAAAATTTCTTCGATTGCCAAGGCTCTATGGACGATCATCATCGTCATCATACCATTGGTGGGGGCACTTGCCTTTCTGATTGTCAATCCAAGTGACCCGGTTTAGAGGAGCATTACTTTATCCGCCCGCAGGAAAGGTTCTCCGCGGGCTTCATCCACCTCCACCACGCCGCTCACCAGCAGAGGTTGATTGCCGCCGAGCAATCCCCTTGCCTGGCGGTACACATCCGGGAAAAATATCACATCCAGTGTTCCGTTGAGGTCCTCCAGGGTGAGAAAGAGCATCATCTCACCCTTTCCGGTCCGGGTGCGGCGTGAGGTCTGGCGTACACCCGCCACAGTGATGTGCCTGCCGCGGGTTGCAGCCGCTTCCAGCGTATTCAGCGCCCCGCTGCCGGTTATTCTCTCCATCACCAACTCCAACGGGTGCACCTCCAAGCTGGTGCCCAGCAATTCCAGCTGGGATGCCATCTTTTGTTCTAGTGTCCAGTCCTGCCCCTCCGGTTCCTCCCAGGCGAACAGGCTCATTTGCGAAGCCTGCCAGCCGCCAGTCTCCAGCCGTTTAAGGATTGCCGGGATGCGTCCCATCCCCTCCAGGGCGCCAATCCTGGTCAGGTCCATCGCCTCCTGCGGGCGCGGGTCTGCCCGGGTGAGGAAATCCTCCAGCGAATGAAACGGGCGTTGCCGGATGATGCGCTGGATGGTGCGCCGGGTCAGGTTTTTCACCTGATCCAGACCCATGTAAAGGATCTTGCTTCCTTCCAACAAGACCACACTAAAATTTCCGGCGGAGAAATTAATGTGGGGCGGGCGGATTGTCAGACCCATGCGGCGACCTTCGTTGACATAGACCCGCT
>CALMHE010000269.1 GCA_937863865.1 uncultured Anaerolineaceae bacterium
TTCCAGAGCCATCTTCAGCTACCCGCCCAATACCTTTTGGTTATACGCAAAATCAAACCAATCTCGTCGATTGGTATCTCTATTTTCCTCCTTATCGGGACGATTCTGGATGGGTAGTTCACTCTCCTTATTATTATGGAGAACACCAGGTATATGAAACTGCTGATTTCCAAATTCAACTTGAATTAATCAATCCTCCCCCAAACCTGACCATCGCTGCCAGTTCCATGCCGATAACAGATCAAACTGGAATTCAAGTATATCAGATGGAAAATGTACGTAATTTTGCTTTTACCGCGAGTACACAATATACTGTGTTGGAGGACCAATTTGAGGATATAAAAATTTTCAGCTACTCATTTTCTCCATTTTCTACTTCTGCAGCCAGAGAGGTATTGAATACAACTCGGGCAGCTGTTGAACTGTACTCTAATCTGTTTGGTCAATACCCACATTCAAGTCTGACAGTTGTCGAGGCTGATTTCCTCGACGGGATGGAATATGATGGATTATATTTTCTGAGTAAAGGCTTTTACAACCTCTATGATGGGACCAATCGTGGTTACCTCACTTTGATTGCTGCGCATGAAACTGCCCACCAATGGTGGTATGCCGAAATTGGTAATGATCAGGCAGTCAATCCATGGCTGGATGAATCCCTGGCGACATATTGCGAATTATTATTTTATGAAAATATCGATCCATCCGCAGTTGATTGGTGGTGGATTTATCGGGTCAAGTTTTACGAACCGGTTGGAAAAATAAACCTCGCTGTTGAGGATTATCATGGTTATACACCCTATCGAAACGCAGTTTATTTACGTGGAACTCTATTTTTTCAGGAACTTCGAAATCGAATGGGTGATGATAACTTCTTCTCTTTCCTCCAGGATTTATATTCAAGGAATCGAGATGATATTCTTACACCGGAAAAATTCTGGGACTGTGCATCATACCATGGATATAATTATGATTCATCATTTTATGATGAATATTTTCATTCGCCATGACCATTGATATCGAGACATTAAAATTTTTTTCCCGACAGCATGGCATGTCAATACTGGGTATTACAACCCCGGAAATATATCAGGGAAAAGAAATATATATGGAATGGATCAATGCAGGTTTTCATGGTGAAATGGCTTACCTGGCGCGGGAGAGCGCCATTCAAAAAAGATTAATTCCCACTCTGCATTTATCTGGTTGTAAATCCATCCTTGTCTTGGGTCTGCCATATCCCTATTCGGAAACTTCACCACATAGTAAAGAACCATGCATGGGGCAGGTCGCTGCCTATGCCTGGGGACAGGACTATCACGATATTTTTCCAAACCTTTTACAGGAATTTATTCAACATCTGCAAGATGCAATCAGGAATCATTTTCAATATAAAATATTTACAGACTCAAGCCCCATATTGGAACGATCCCTGGGCTGTCAGGCTGGTTTGGGCTGGATTGGTAAAAATTCCTGCCTGATCCATCCCCAACACGGCTCAACCTTTTTTTTGGGGGAAATTTTTACTGAATATTCTCTACCGACCACCCCTTTCAGCGATCAAGATCTCTGTGGTTCCTGCCAATGCTGTATGGAGGCTTGCCCCACTCAATGCATTCTTCCCAATCGAACATTGGACGCGCGAAAATGCATATCATACTTGACGATAGAAAATAAAAGCAGCATTCCCCGTGAATTGCGATCACGAGTTGGAAATTGGGTTTTTGGGTGTGATATCTGTCAGCAGGTATGTCCCTGGAATAAGCGCTTTGCTGATCGTCCAGGCAGTCCTGCTCTGGCTCTATATCATAAAAAAAATATATTTCCTTTATCGGATGTGTTTAAACTTGACAATCGTGAATTCAAGGTATTGTTTCATCTCAGCCCAATTTTACGTGCCCGTAGAAATGGTCTTTTGAGGAATGCTGCCGTTGTACTTGGAAATCAAGGCTCGGATGATGATCTGAAAGTCTTAAATGAAGTCCTTCAATACGAGCCGGTTCCGATGATTCGAGAACATGCAGCATGGGCAATCGGACAGATTGGCGGACCGATAGCACTCGATATGCTAAATCGTGCCCGCCAATCCGAGATGGATCCAATTGTACAATCAGAAATTCAACTCTGTTTGAATTCCTAAATATTGGAAGGTTAAATCTATGGCGTTGCTGTAGGCGCAGGCATAGTCTGGGTTGCTGGTAATGGGGTTAAGGTTGGAGCTCGCGTAGGCGTGGGAGTGACCAAATTGACTGCAATTTTCAATACCTGACCAGCATTTATCTTGTTTGGATCAGTAATTTTATTCCTCTTTATGATGTCATCAACAGTCGAATTGAACTTCGCTGCGATAATTGCCAGGGTATCCCCAGTCTGCACAGTATAGTCAATTACCGTCCCCCGGGGTAAACCAGTCGGCAGAGGTGTTGCGGTCGGTAATTCCTGCCCGGGTACCGGGATCAATATCACATCACCCGGGCTGATGGGGCATGTTCCTGCAGGAAAATTATTGATCGCGATCAATACAAGAATATCGACTTCATATTTTACTGCAAGGTCCCAACAAGTATCCCCTTCAAGTACAGTATATTCAAATGGACCACTTGGTGTGGAGGTTGGAGTTATAGTCGCGGTCTCTGTCACAGTGGGGGTTGTTGTAAACGTGGGTGTGGGTGTGGTTGGAGTGGGAGTAAAGGTATTTGTAGCAGTAGGTGTTCGTGTTGGGAACAATACCGGTCGATTAGGTCCTGTGAACCATGAGATGAGAATGATGACTCCTGCGACAACAAAAATGGCTGCCAATCCCCAAACCAGGAATGGCATCATTCGCTGTCTTTTTTTATAGGAGTCAATGACATTTTGTGGTGATTCCTTTCCACTCATTTTTTCATCCTTTTAGGGTTATTTTTTACTCAATTTCCACGAGGGATTTATTAGTATCCATTAAGTTATTCTACCCTAAAAACAAATTTTGAACGAGTCATAGATTACTTCAACGTGATATAATTTCTTCATTGAGATTTTGACCCATTTCCCGGAGGTAACATATGCAAACCGTCCACACACAATATAAACACTGTGACGTCATTAAAGCAAATGGGCGCATCGACAGTGCAACCGCTCCAGCTTTGGGCACTGCATTTTCTGCCCTTACGGATCAGGGGCGCTATCATCTGGTATTTGATATGAGTGAAGTTGAGTTTATATCCTCAGCCGGTCTTCGTGTCCTTATCAGCACCCAGAAAATATGCAAGCGTTATAACCGTGGGGAGCTTGTTCTTGCAAATGTTCCAGCTAATATTTTGGCATCTCTTGAACTGGCAGGTTTTAATGTGCTTTTCAAGATCTATGATGATTTGTTGACAGCAGTTGGTAACTTCTAGCCATCATTTTTGCATGATAACGAGAACATTTCCTGGACGATACGAAAGCCTGTCTGAGATCGCTGATTTTGTCCGTTCTGCTGCAAATGCTGCAGGTTTGAATTCATTTGAAGTTTACACAATTGAAACTGCAGTGGATGAAGCGTGCTCAAATATCATTGAGCACGCTTATAACGGTATTTGTGATGGCATCATTGAATGCACCATCATGGAGACTACCGAGGGAATTACCATTACCTTGAAAGATAATGGAAACAAATTTACTCCGAAGGTAATTCCACGTCCTGATGTTGAGGCTCCTCTTAAAAAAAGGAAAGATCACGGTTTGGGTTTGTACATTATCCACAAGTGGATGGATGCAGTCTCATTTGATTATGTCGATGGTCGAAATATTTTGATCATGACGAAATATCGGGACCGCAAAGTAAATGAACCTGGAAAAGTTATTTAATACACCTGAGTGGAAAATATATTTTACTCTTGGGGAAAAATTATTAAACCAATCCAACACCTCTGCCCAGGCAAATTATATTGAACAGATGGTTGGTTCCACTCTCGGTGCAGATGTTCATGT
>CALMHE010000270.1 GCA_937863865.1 uncultured Anaerolineaceae bacterium
TCCCATGACCGGGACGTGGGCTTTTTCGGAGACTTCACCACCAGCCATGGAGTTGGACGAACCATAGGAGCCAACCACGGCAATTGCTTTTTCCTGTTCAATTAACCGGGTCATTGCGGTGGCGGCTTCAGCTTTATCGCTGCGGTTATCAACCAAAACCATCCGGATTTTAACACCCAGGACTTCACCCTTCTGTTCATATGCCAGATTGACGCCCTGCATGGTCTGAACACCGCCGGCTGCCTGTGAACCGGTCATCGGTTCATAAACGCCAATGACAATTTCGGACGGTTTGGTGGCTTCTGCGGGCTTGGACTCTGTCGGTTTTGCTGTGCATCCGGCAAACAAGCCGCTGATGATTACCAAAGCGACCAGCAACGTGACTAACTTTTTGAATTGCATTCCTGATCCTCCTGAATAGTTATTCGAAATGAAAAAAGTTGATGGAAACGTTGATGGGGAGTGAATGTGATTTTGAACGAATTCTCGACCCTCCTTTCCGGATAGAAGTCGTTTATAGTTCATTGTGTAATACGATCTGATGCGGCACATTCAATCAACCCTTGATAAAAACAGTCAGAAATCAAGGGTGCCTCGATGGAGTCCATTTTTTCGATGTATTCTGTTAATGAAGCCTATGGGAATCACTTTCATTTTATTAATCCATTGGCAATTCTTGTAGTATCAAGATACACTTTTTTTATTTTTCCTGTCACGCGGTTAATGTGACATCTTTTAGCCACATTATTATTTTACCCATTTTACAACTTTTGCCCATGTGGATAGCATGTGAATCCAGGGAGATGACAGGCGGACATTCATTTCCCCCAATGGCAGTACGGCACGCATTTCTGAGGGAGTGTGAAAAGGGGGAAGGAGCTGGGTGGCACGACCCAATTCCTGCAAACTGTGAGCATCTGACCCGACCGTACCCGGCAGTCCCGATTGCCGGGCAAAGGCAGCTGCCCGGTTGTTCATCCCATTCGTCAAACAACGGGCATTGAAGATTTCCAATGCATCCACTTGTGGAGCCAGCTGTTCAAGGTCCTGTAAACTCCACCCGGAGCGCTGCAGGTCGAACGGATGGGAAACGCTGATGACTGCGCCTTGAGCCTTCAAGCGCTCCAGCGCCTTTTCGGGGGTCAAACCCGCAGGCACCTCCTCTGTCAGGAAAAAAGCCAGGAATTCCCCCTTTGTGGTCTGAACTTCCTCGCCCACTATCACCAGATTGGGATCCAATTTTTGAGCTTCCAGCGCTCCCCGGATGGAATTGTGATCCGTGATAGCGACCTTATCCAGCCCCAAACGGCGGGCGTGCTGAACCAGATCGGCTGGTTTTACCAGGCAATCCGGTGAGTACACGGTATGACAATGCAATTCAAGGCGAAGCATGGGATGATCTTCTCTTCATTATACATATTATCTGGATTTTCACCATAGATCAGTGGATTAATATATTGTTTGTCAGACAAACCATTTGGATTTGGGAGTTGATGATCTTTTCCAATGGTATAATGAAGGCAGTTGCGTCCAGAGATACCTCTGGAGAAGTCCCCTTTTTTTCAACCCCATATTCAGGAGGATGTTGTGAAACGCTCGCTTTTTGCCATTCTATCCATTGTGATCATGGTCAGCCTGCTGCTGGGTGGCTGCCAGACCAAACCCGCCCCCACTGATGATTCGGCATATCCCGCCACATCAGACACAACCACCGAAGGGTATCCTGCCGGCAACAAAGTAATTGTCGCAACCGATGCCACCTTCCCGCCCTTCGAGACAGTGGATGAAGCCACCAAGGAATTAACCGGTTTCGATATTGACCTGATGAATGCCGTCGGGGAGAAAGCCGGTTTAACAATTGAATATGTCAATCAGCCATTCGACCCCGTGCTGGCGGGTGTGGCTTCCTGCCAATACGATATCGCCATTGCCGCCATCACCATCACCGAGGACCGCCAGAAGGAAATGCTCTTCTCCGATCCATACATCGATGCTGGTCAAATCATCGTTGTGGCTGTAAATAACAACACCATCACCGGCATGGCAGACCTGGAAGGCAAAACTCTTGCCGCCCAACTCGGCACCACTGGTGAAATTGAAGCCAAGAATGTTCCCGGGGTCACCTACAAACCCTACGACTCCTATGACATGGCTTTCCTTGATCTGGCAAACGGTCAGGTGGATGCGGTCATCGCCGACTATCCCACCGCCCGCGGTTTCATCACCAAGCGCCCCGACCAGATCAAATCCGTTGGAGAGCCCTTCACCAACGAATTCTATGGAATCGCTGTATGTAAAAATCGCACCGACCTGATCCCCATCCTGAATGAAGCCCTGGCGGCATTGAAAGCTGATGGGACAATGTTGAAACTCGAACAAAAATGGATGACTGAACTGACTGAAGCGACTGAATAATTAATCAAAAAAGCGCCTGGAAGCCAACTGGTTTACAGGCGCTTTTTTTTTACTTTTATACAGGCGGTGTAACGAATGAATAGAGATTCCCATCAAGTATCGAAAGTTGCAAAAACAGGACGGGTGGATGAATCACGCCGGTATTTTGACCGCTGGTGGCTGCTCCTGGCTGTTGTAGTCATCCTGATTCTGGTTTTAATCAAGTTTAAACCCGATCCCTATTTACGCATCCTGAATTTCGTCCGGGATGGCATCTGGGTAACCTTTTATGTCACCATCATTTCCTTCGTGTTGGTGTTGGTCTTTGGTCTTGTTGGTGGTTTGGGGAGGTTATCCAAAATTAATATTATCAAGGGGGTTGCCACCACCTACGTGGAAATCGTCCGTGGGATCCCGTTGATGGTTCAGCTGTATTTCTGGTATTTTGCCACACCCACGTTGATCCGCGGCTTTGGTCAGCTGATCAACTCCCAGGCGTTGATCAATTACAAGGCTGAACCAATTGTCATGGCGGTGATTGGTTTAACATTCTGTTATTCCGCTTACATGAGTGAAGTGTACCGCGCAGGCATTCAATCCATCTCAAGGGGGCAAATGGAAGCTGCCCGCAGCCTGGGTATGACCTACTTCCAGGCAATGCAACATATCATCCTTCCCCAGGCAGTGCGCGTGATTTTACCGCCTGTCGGCAATGAGTTCATTACCCTGTTAAAAGATTCGTCGCTGGTCAGCGTGGTTGCCGTGGCGGATATGACCCGGCGGGGGCGGGAATTTCAGGCGGCAACCTTTACATCCATCGAACCCTGGATTATGGTTGCCCTGCTTTACCTGGTGATGACCCTGTTCTCAGCACGCATCGTCACCTGGATTGAACGCAAGACCCGGTTGGAGAGGTAAACCATGACACCCATTATCCAAATAAAAGACGTACACAAACATTTTGGCAGCACTCATGCTTTACGGGGTGTAAGCTTGGATGTTGAAAAGGGTGAAGTGGTGGTCATTATTGGACCTTCCGGTTCCGGCAAGTCAACCCTGCTGCGCTGCATCAACCGCCTGGAGGAATTCGACGCGGGTTCCATCATCGTGGATGAAATCCCGCTGGATACGGCTGCCAACATTAATGCCGTGCGCACCGAAGTCGGCATGGTCTTCCAGCAGTTCAACCTCTTCCCCCATCTCTCCGTATTGGATAATATCATGCTGGCACAACGGGTCGTGCGCAAGCGCACCAGGGATGCGTCCACCGGGAATGCCATGATGCTGCTGGAAAAAGTCGGCATACCTGAAAAAGCCCATTCCTTCCCCCTGCAGCTGTCAGGCGGTCAGCAGCAGCGTGTGGCAATTGCCCGTGCGCTGGCGATGAACCCCAAGATCATGTTGTTCGATGAACCCACATCAGCATTGGACCCGGAAATGATCCAGGAAGTGCTGGACGTGATGCTGGAACTGGCGCGTGAAGGGATGACCATGGTGGTGGTATCGCACGAAATGGGTTTTGCCAAAGCTGCAGCCAACCGTGCAATTCTGATGGATGAAGGCATGATTGTGGAAGAAGCTCCCCCGAAAGTTCTTTTCACCAACCCCACCCAGGAGCGTACCAAGCTGTTCCTGAGCAAGATCCTGTAAACAATATTTCAACAGGCAGCAAAATCGAGGGCGACGTAGGGAATGTCGTTCTCGATTTTGTATTTCCGGTCGGTCATGAAACTGGCTGCCCAGGGATCCAAATTATTCACATCCAGGCTGCGATGAATTGCCACATACAGGTCAATTTCACGCAACTTGAGGAATGTGCGCACTCTAGTAAACCAGTATCGATCCAGGATATTTTCGCCGGCATAGCCATCCATCAGTTCACCAAAACAGCGGCGGCAGTACTCCACCTGCTCCGGGGATGAGCAATTGTGGGGCAGTACGTAAAACAACGACATCGCCACATCGTACATGAACCAGGCATACGTGCAGTCATCGAAATCAAACAGGGTGATTTCACCGTTATTAACAAAAAAGTTGCCGCCGTGCACATCCTGGTGGATCATGCCATATCCCGAAGGATCGACAGGCAGGGTATCCAGGTGAGTGGTTAACGATTCAAATCTGTCTATGATCACCTTTTCCGAAGGCGGCAGGAATTTCCGGGCGAATCCATCCATATCTTTACGCCAATCCGGTCGGATGACCTCTGCCGAGATGGGCTGGTAGGTTTTTGCCACCCGGTGCATCCTTCCCAACAGGCTGCCCACCTTCCGCAGCAATCCCGAGTTCCAGTCCTCGCGGCGTGGCGGTCTGCCGGGCGCTTTCTCAAACAAAACGGCTGAAAAAAAGGATCCATCCGCTGCTTCCACGACCTCAACCAGCTCCCCCTGCAGGGATGGGTACACCCTGGGAACTGATACTCCCTGATCCGCCAGCGTGTTGACCCAATGAATTTCAGCCAGGGTCACTGCCGGATTGCGATGCAATTCATGCCCGATTCGTAAAACTGCTTCCCCATGTGGAGAATTGCAGGAATAGATGTAATTTTCAAAGCCGTCCAATTCCTGCACGCTGTCAGGAGCAATGCCAAACCGGTTGACGGCTGATTCCAATATGTTTACATGATAGAGTTCGCGTATTTTTTGTTCCATGTTATTACTCCGGGATAATTATATCCAGATATTTCTTCTTTTTGTATGATGTATAATGAACCCAAGAGGTGAGAGCACATGCACACACTGGTCGGACGTTGGCTTTTCTTTCTTCTCACTGCGGGAACGCTGGCATTGGGGCTTGTTGGGCCTGCAAAACATCCCGGACCAGTGGGCGAAGCCGTGGACATGGTCAGCCTGCATAGCTTCCCCTCCTCCTGTAGGCCTGCAGCGCGTTGATCAACAGAACACGCACACGAAGGATGCATAAGAACACAAAGTAAAGCGGGAATTTGCCTATTCACCAACCCCCAACGTCAAGATTCACGA
>CALMHE010000271.1 GCA_937863865.1 uncultured Anaerolineaceae bacterium
CGGCTGGATCATGGCGAGGGTTACATCCGACACAGAGCGTGTATCTGAACTGGTAACCTGGGGAATAAATGATGCTGCATGGGGTGCAATGAATATATTAACCTCCATGTTTTTCATGTTTAAAATCAATTGGAAATTATCCCTGATTGTCCTGTCCATTCTTCCCATCCTTTTTATCATTGCATTGGAATTTCGGAAAAGGATCATCAAACAATATCGCAGAGTCCGTAAACAGAATTCAAAAATTGTTGGTGCCTACAATGAAAACATAACCGGGGTTCGGGTGGTAAAAGCCCTTGTGCGGGAACGCGAAAATCTGGATGAGTTCGGTGTCATTACTGCAGATATGTACAGGGCTTCATTCCGAGCCACCTGGTTAAGTGCCCTCTTCCTTCCAAGTGTCCAACTTGTGACTGCAATTGCAATTGGCTCCATTATCTGGTATGGAGGTTATCAAACCACCATTGGCGGCATATCAGTTGGCGGCATCCAGGCGTTTATTTCCTATATAACATTTATGATGTGGCCCATTCAAGATCTTGCACGGGTCTTCGCTGAAATGCAGCACGCGGTTGCTTCTGCTGAACGAATTTTCTCCTTGATTGATTCGGTTCCTGATGTCATTGACCTCCCCAACTCAATTGATCCTGGTACCATAAGCGGAGATATTACTTTTGACCATGTGACTTTTTCTTATGATGATGGGAAACCGGTTTTGGAGGATTTTTCCTTGCACATCAGGAAGGGTGAAATGATTGCCCTGGTTGGTCCAACCGGTGGTGGTAAATCAACGATCGTAAATCTACTCTGCAGGTTCTATGAACCGAAAAGTGGGAAAATTCTAATCAATGGTAATGACTACACGAATTTTACCTTGAAATCCATACAGTCCCGCATCGGGGTCGTGCTTCAAACCCCCCACCTATTTTCCGGCTCGATTCGTGAGAACATCCGTTTTGGGTACCTGGATGCATCCGATGATGAAATTGAAAAAGCTGCCAGACTTGCTGGCGCCCATGATTTCATTTCACGTTATGAGAAGAGGTATGACGAGCCAGTCGGTGAAGGTGGTAATTTACTTTCCACTGGACAAAAACAACTCATCAGTCTGGCACGGGCAATACTTGCCCAACCTGAAATTTTCATCATGGATGAAGCGACCAGCTCTGTGGATACCATTACAGAAGCTTATCTGCAAAAGGGAATGGAGACCCTTCTGAAGGGCAGGACCAGCATTATAATTGCCCATCGTCTATCCACCATTAAACGATCTGATCGTATTTTGGTTGTTGAGGATGGGCACATTGCAGAAATGGGATCCCATTCCGAATTGCTTCGCAAGAGAGGCAAATATTACAGGCTATATACTCAACAATTCAGAGATCAAATGCATGCAGCCTATGACCCCCTGCATACTCCACTTCCACAAATTAGTGATGCTTCTGATGCATGATAACAACTCCCCCGGTGAAATTAATTCACCGGGGGCTTTTATAGGGGCTCATTCTTGTTTTTTCTTATTTTCATCCCTGATATCTACGTAATTGTTGCATTGGTTTCCCAGTCATTCGAAATGACCGCTTTTCAGCTTCATAACAAATCCGCTCATAATCAAGTGTCAGAAATTCACCGTTTCTGTAAAGGCAATTACCATCGCACCAAACAGCTTTTACATCCGCCGGTGATGCCGTATAAACCAATCCAGCCAGGATGTCGTGGTGCGGAAACCAGTGAGGTGCGGATAAATCCATCATAATAAGATCTGCTTTTTTCCCCGCTTTCAAAACACCAGTATCTGTAAAGC
>CALMHE010000272.1 GCA_937863865.1 uncultured Anaerolineaceae bacterium
GTGTATGGTCATTTCCGGGGGACTGATGGTTGTTGGAATCAGTGTCCCCTTCCTGATGATCATTGGTTTTCTGCCTGCCACTCTGTTGCTGGCATTCACCAGCCTTGTTCTGACAGGAGCAGGCGGAATCACCCGCCTCATCTTCTGCGGTGAGATTTCATGACCCCGGACAACCCGATCATCTACAAGAGGCTGGAACCGGTATTAATCGCGGGCATAAAAACCCGCGTGGAGAACCGCGATCAAATTTTGCCCATCCTTGACCACCTTCGCCAGGAATGCAGGGACTTCATCTGCGATGATCCCATGATTATTCTATACAGCGGGGCGGTCAGGGATGGCATCCTGGTGGAGGCAGCTTTTCCGGTCAGTCATCCGGTTGAAACAGACGAGATCCATTCCCGCCTGCTGGATTCAGCCCCAGCGTTGGTCCATGTCCATATCGGCTCACACCAGAGTATTCGCAATTCAGTATTGAAAATATATGAGTACCTGGATCAACATGCCTGGACCACATCCCTGATCCGGCGCGAGATTTACCGTGAAATTCATCCGGATGAACCGGATCAGAATGTCACAGAGGTGCAGGTAATTCTTCATGAATGGGATTGCCTGCTGGGGGAGGGGGTGGAACATGTTTTGGGAAGGGAAGCCCGGCAGACAGTCATGCAGGGGGCGGATGGCATTACGCCTGCAACCACTTTTCAAGAATATGTGGACTGGATCAGGGGGGCTATGGATCGCCTGGATTCATTGACAAATGATGATGAGAAAAAATGCCGGGCGGTTTCCCATTGTGCCCATGTCTTTCCACAGGAGCGGATTGACCATCTCCGAGTGATTTATCAAAATGATGGGGTGGATGGGGTATTGAAGGATATGCGTGCGGATGATTTCTGGTACGAAAAACCGATCCGGGTGGGGAATGAAATTCACATGCGCAAAAATCCTTATGACCCCGAGGGATATGTCAATGGAGCGACCACGGCGGAAAGGCGCAAAGCTTACTGCCACTGCTCATTTGTTCACCCGTTCCTGGAGGAAATCCCCAGCCAGCTCTCCCCGACCTTTTGTTTTTGCGGAGCAGGCTGGTACCGTCGGCTATGGGAGGGGATTCTCGGTCAGGTGGTGAGAATACATCATGTTGAAACGCTCCTTCGAGGAAATGAAAAGTGTTCATTTGTCATCACCCTGCCGCTTGACATGACCGGTGCATATCCTGATTGAGGTCTGAATGAACCCTGTTCTTGATATGGAATTTACCTTCAATCCTGTGAGGCAAAATGTGGCTCGTCCAATTCAATATGAAATCAAGATTCGGGATGTCCTGGATAATAAATGGGAGAATTATTTTGCGCCTTTTACTCTGATTTACGGACGCGAATCGACTCTGATCATGGGTGTGGTTCGTGATCAGGCGGAATTATTTGGCATTCTATTACAAATACGCGACCTTGGTTTGAGCTTGATTTCAGTTAATCCTGTGCGGAAAACTCCTGAAAATTAACAGGCACCAACTGGCACCAGGATGGATATAATTTATTTGTGAAAGTCCTCCTGCCCACCAAGCTGACGCCTCCTCCAATCCCTGCCGGCTATGTACCGCGGCAGCAGCTCTTGAACAGGCTGGATGGAGCGCTCGATTACAAATTGACCCTGGTTTCCGCCCAGGCAGGATCCGGAAAGACAACCCTGGTCAGCGGCTGGATGCAGGCGATCCGTAAACGGGGAATTGCATATGGGTGGCTTTCATTGGACAGCGCGGACAATGACCCCCGGCGTTTTCTCCAGTACATGATTGCCTCTCTTGAAGAAGGGGGCATCAGCATCGAGACAGACGATCCGCAATCCAGATTGGATAGCCATGGGGGGACGGATCATTTATTGTCAGGTTTTATTCAAGACCTGGAAAAGTACAAAAAAAATATTTTACTGATTCTGGATGATTACCACCTGATTCAAAATCGGGATGTGCATTCTGTCGTGGAAGCAATTCTGGCGCATGCACCCGCCTGGTTGCATATCATTCTCCTGACCAGGTCTGATCCGCCCCTGGAACTGGCACGTTATCGTGTCTCCGGGCAGATGCTGGAGCTGCGGATGGAACATCTCCGTTTCTCGAACCAGGAAGCCGATTTGTTTCTCAAGAAGGCAGCCGATGTTTCATTGACGGAAGACGACATCATCGCCCTCAATGATAGAACGGAGGGATGGATTGCCGGTCTGCAACTGGCCGCGATATCCTTGCGTGGAAGGGATGAT
>CALMHE010000273.1 GCA_937863865.1 uncultured Anaerolineaceae bacterium
GAGCACATCGCCGGTCAGAATCCCGACCGCGCCATTCACCTGCTTGGAGTTGGTGGTTCCGAAAACCAGATCATCCGCATGCCCCAATTCCACGCCGGAACGTACATAAGCTGCCACCTGTGGTGGCAGGAAAAATGTTCCTGTACGGGCAGATCCCATCCTGGTTTTTGAGAGAATGACCACCCAGGCAAAAGCAGCCAGCTTCTCATCAAACCATTCCACTCCACCCTCGATCCCCACCCAATAATCTCCGTCCGTCCACAAATCCCTGGCATTTTTTGCACGGTTGAGTGCCCCCTCAAAGGTTTCTGAATCACTCATGGGTTGATCCGATACGCCAGAGGGTACCGAAATTGGATTAATCTCCAGGGGATCATGAAATATAGCTGAAAAAACCTTTTGAATTGCATCAATTTTAACTGGATTGTTTGAAGCAACGATGATCTTTAACATTACTCCCACCAATCAACTATATAGTCAAATAATTCATCTGATTTTACATACCGCTCTGAAATTATCCTGCCCATGGCTGAAATCCCACAATCATGAACCGTTTTCCTGCTGCCAGAAACCAGGTGATGCCAATAAGGCAACTCTTTTTCTTCTGCAATTAACCGGTATGCGCAGGTTTTGGGCAACCATTCCAATTGGGTAACCAACTCGGGTGAAAGACTCAAGCAATAATTAACTTTATCAAATCGATTTATGTAATCCATGCATCGGCAGGTCTGGACGTCCAATAATTTACAACCCACATTCGTTGTAAACAATTCATCTGTATCCTCATCCTGGATGCGTATCAGGCAACATAGGGCACATCCATCACATAACAATTCCCATTCCAAAGGTGTAAACTCTGTAATTTTCTTACTCTTCCAAAAAGAGTTATCATTTGATTTCATTGGATGATATTACCATAGCTATTTGAAACATGAATAAAATAATACTAATATTTCTTTTTATGGAGTGTGCATATGAACAAAAAGTGTTTTTTAATTGAAATTACTTATCGGGTACCAGCGGATCAATTGGGAGATATTGTAGAAGAACATCGTGCATTTTTACGCTCCGGGTATGAACAGGGAATTTTGTTGCTTTCCGGTCCACAGCAACCCCGTATAGGTGGTATTGCAATCGGTCATGCCGATTCATTTGATGCAATCCAAGCCTTTTTCTTTAATGATCCCTATAATAAAAATGGGATGGCTTCATATAGATTTGTTGAATTCAATCCGATACTTCATCAACCTTTTTTATCCAGTTGGCTTGAGAATTAACAACCTGATACCATCTTCAGCCAGTGATGACAATTGTAATTTTATTATCAGTGTCGACTTAATCAACTGGAAAACGGACAGTCATCCGCCGAATATGATCCGTAGTCATTGCCAGAACCCGGAGGACCACAATACTCATATCATCATTGGGTCTTCCCTGATCCAACCGGATGGCTTGGTTGAGCATCATATCCGCAATATATTGTGCAGTTGGTGACTGTTCGTCAAGAAGTCCAAGCAGGGTTGTGCAGATATCCAGGCTTTCTCCGACAACTTCACCAGCTTGTGCCAATCCATCGGTATAGATGACGATGGTCGTTCCAACGTGAAGCGGGATTTCAAGGATGGATGGCTTGATATTTCTTTGCAAACCAATGGGTTGGCTTTCAGAATCAATGCACTCAATCCGTTCTTCCCGGGCTACAAAAACCGGGATTGGATTATTACGGGTAATTACCAGTGTATTGGTTTGCAAGTCTGCTGATAAAATGTTCAGATATAACGAAGACTTGCCCTCTCGCTCTGTATACAGATAATCCGAGGCAGCCCTTGCTGCCGCGCTATCCCGTACCCCCTCCGCCAGCAAACCGATTACTTTTCGTACAACAGAAGACGATAAAACTTTCGCCTTATGCCCCGTGGCACGACCGTCAGCCATAACAATAGATACACCCCCGTAAGGTCGTTCGATAATTTCCAGTGAATCCCCACTTATTTGAGAACCATATTTACTACTTTTCGCCACACCTATTTGAATTTCCATAGTCAGATTTTACTTCATTTTCAGTTTCGTATCCAGTCAATTCATCCGATGAGCCTGTAAAATATATGTTCGTGCCCAATTTACTTCAACGGCAATGCAATTCACCTGGAAACCTTCGTTTTTTATTTTTTTAATTATTAAATCCAAATGATGATGTTCATCAATAATTTCCCCTGTAATTTGATAAATTATTTTCATCGCTTTTGCAATCAACGATTTTCCGACAACTGTTATTCCAATCAGAATAACGAGGTTGCCATTCCGTTGAAGCACGCGCCGCACCTCCATCAGTGTATTGCCTGAAAAAAGCTCATCAGTTGGAAATGTCACAATAATCGTATCGAAATATTGATCCATGAATGGCATACGATTCACTTCTGAACGAATAACTACTTGTCTCTTTGTTAATTTCTTGATCCCATTTCTTCCGAGCATGCACATTTGATAACTATGATCCA
>CALMHE010000274.1 GCA_937863865.1 uncultured Anaerolineaceae bacterium
ACCGAATTCTGTATGGACCATCCGGCTGATCTTAATCATTAACCTGATTTTGTCGATCATATCCATTCATTATGCCTGGACAACAGGATGGGGAAGTGGAAACCTGGCAGGAGGTTTCACCTGGTTTTGGTTGGCTATTCTGGCGTTATTTGTTACGGAAGGCATTGCCGGAATTATTTTGCTGGGAATCACAGCAAGCGGAGCCTGGATGAAAATCTCCATCCAACTAAAGCGGCTGGCAGGGTGGTTGCAGCAGATGAAATACTGGAACTTAATCCCATTGATGGGGTTGGTTTTTTTCTTCGTCTGGATTATCTACGGAGCAGAACTTGCCTCCATGAACGCACCTAATATGCGTCTTTGGCTGCTTTGGAATGTAATCCTGGCAGGTACGATCATTATTCATGGTTTGAGGAGGAAAGGGCAATTTATCGGTTCTTTCTTTGGATCTGTACTGATATTCAGCGCTTATTTTCGGATAATTTTGTTCATTCCTGAAATCCAGACCACACCTTTATCCTTGGGATGGTCAGAAGGCAGTCGTTATTTTTATGGATCCTTGTTTTTTGCACGATCAATTTATGGTGAATTGCTGCCATTACCCATTCTGCATCCAACCCGTTACCTGATGCAGGCGGTTCCGTTTTTCTTTACCCTTCCCATTTGGTTTCACCGTCTCTGGCAGGTGATCCTCTGGATTGGATGTAATGCTCTTGCAATCTGGCTGCTTGTCCGGCGATTAAAATTGGAGAATAAATATCGAGCCTTGCTGGTTGGTCTGTTTGGTTTTGTTTTTTTATTTCAAGGACCTGTCTACTATCATTTGATCCTTTGCACGGTGCCGGTTCTGGCATGGTTTGATCTGCGAAAGCCATGGAGATCGCTTATTGTCGTTGTGGCAGCCAGCATTTGGGCAGGCATCAGCCGGATTAATTGGTATCCAGTTCCGGGTTTGCTGGCAGCAGTGTTATTTATATTGGAGACGCCATATTCAAAACAGGACTGGTTGAAATATTTCTCATTACCATTTTTATGGACCTTGATAGGGACCATTTCTGCATGGCTGACAAATCATATTTATAAAGGGTTATCCGGAAATTCACCGGAAGTCTTTGACTCTGCTTTGCAATCTCCCCTTCTTTGGAATCGATTACTGCCGAATTCCACATATCCCCCCGGGATATTGAAGGGGGCTGTCTATGCAATTTTGCCAGTCATGATTTTGTTGACCATTATGGTTTTCAATAAGAGGAGAAATTGGCATCCTCTGCGTTTATTGATGTTGGGGGGTATCCTGGGAGTTTTTATCGCAGGTGGTATTATCGTCAGTGTAAAAATCGGCGGTGGGAGTAACTTGCACAACCTGGATGCTGCGCTCTTCTTTCTGGTTGTGATTGGTGTTTACATATTTTTTGATCGGTTCAATCCTGATATGGAAAAGGTGGTTCAATTCAACATATCATGGTTGTGGGTGGGATTGGTGGTTCTTCTACCTGGGCTCCAATTTTTAAATTCTGGTTATCCCATTGCAATGCCATCGAATGAGACAACCACCAGAGTGATTGAAACCATCCAACAATATCTTGATGAAAATCCCGGAAACGCCCTGTTTTTATCTGAAAGACATTTGATTACTTTTAATTATGTTCATCCCATCAAGTTTGAACCTGAATATGAAAAGGTTTGGTTGATGGAGATGGCGATGGCTGGTAATGCTTCTTATCTTGAGAAATTTTATGATGATTTGAATCACCAACGATTCTCAATCATCATAAGTGATGAATTTAACCAAATGATACAAAATAGAGATCGTGCATTTTCTGAGGAAAATAATGCCTGGGTTCAACGTGTGGAAATCCCGGTTTCAGAGTCATACCATTCCGTTGTACGTTTGAAGGAAGCAGGGTTGGAAATCTGGCTGCCCGGTCTCCAGCCTTAACAAATCTGTAGAGCCAAATCCCCTTGTGTTTTTAAATCAATTCGTCATAATGGAGGTGGAAAGGCGGATTTATGGGTATTGCCGAACTTGCCATATTAATCGTTGAAGACGATGCAATTATTGGACAATCCATTCGAAGTTGTTTGCGGAAAGCCGGTTATGGGGTTATGGATACAGTCAACACCGGCAGGGACGCATTGACAGCCGTTCTCCAACAAGTACCCGACTTAATTCTGATGGATATTGCTCTGGATGGAGAGTGGGATGGTATTACCACTGCTCAATATATCCGGGAAAAACATGATGTTCCCATCGTATACCTGACAGCCTACGCAGACGAAGAGACTCTATCCAGAGCGAAAACCACGGATCCATATGGATATGTCTTAAAACCTTTTGAAGAACGTCTCTTACTGGTTACACTTGAAATGGCATTTAACAAGCACGAACTGCAAAAATGCCTCCGACAAAGCGAGGAGCAATATCGCTTGCTGGTTGAGAATCAGAGTGAAGGCGTCACCATTGTTGATATGGATGAAAAATTCATATTTACCAATCCTGCAGCTGATTTGATGTTTGGAGTCGAACCCGGAGAATTACTGGGTCGTACTATTACTGAATTTACATCCCCGGATCAATATGAAATTATTCGACATCAATCCAATCTACGTAAAGAAGGATTCAAGGGGGAATACGAATTCTCAATCGTTAAACCAGATGGCAGCCACCGATTTATTGCCATCACAGCTGCACCCTGGTTGGATGCAGATGGGAAGTATGTGGGTTCTTTAGGCATATTACGGGATGTTACTGAGAAAAAGTTGGCGGAACAAGCCGAATATGAACAACGTATCCTGGCGGATGCCCTGCGGGATTCCGCAAATTTGCTTTCCAGTACGTTGGATATCAATGAAGTTTTGGATCGCATATTAGTCATTATTGATCAGGTAGTGCCGCATGATGCCGGTAATATCACAATGATTAACGCGGAAGGTTGGACCCATATTGCCCGGGCGCGGGGATATGAGGCTTTGGGTGTGAAAGATCTGGTTGAATCCATCAGTTTTAATACGACAGAAACCAATAATTACAACACTATGGTTTTGACACATCTTCCTTTGGTCATTCCGGATACAAAAAAAGATGCCAACTGGAAGATCAGATCTGGATTTGAGTGGTTATGCTCATTTGTCAGCGCTCCCATTATTATCAAGGGAAAAGTAATCGGATTTATTAACCTTGATGCCACGACCCCTGGCTTTTTCAATGAAAAAAGTGCCAAACAGTTATTTGCATTCGCAGGTCAGGCAGCCATGGCAATTGAAAATGCTCAATTATTTCAGGAAACGAGTGGTCGAGCCGAGTTTTTGGAATTACTCCATGATATTACTGAGATTGGATTGAAAGCCAGATCCCTTAATAATATGTTGAAATTAATTGTTGATAAAGTCGCGGACTGGTTTGGGGCAGATGGTGTGAATTTGACCCAATGGGACGAGGAGACTCAACAACCCCTGCCTGGAGCAGCGTCTTCTGCTTATGGTCCTGAATATTATGCATTACGGACAAGACCGGGTGAAGTTTCTTTAACAGAGTCCAGTTTACAAATGGGGACAGTTGTGATCGTGGATGACGTTTTTCACTCACAATATGTATCACCTGATCTGGCTGCCCGTTTCATGCTGCATTCTTTCCTGGTTTTCCCTCTCATTGCAGATGGAAAAAAACTGGGTGCCATGTTGATAGGTTATTATGACCACCATAAATTTACTGATGATCAAATATTTCATGGCTACCAGATTGCCGCCCAGGTGGCGTTGGTGATTGCCAAAGGACAATCCGTTGAGGCAGAACAGCAGCGGAGAACCCAGCTGGAACGGGCAAATTCATTGATTACGGCATTATCGCATATTGCCACACGGATTGAGACTGCATCACCGATGGACCGGGAATTGGAAACCTTGGGTGAAGAATTGGAAGAACTTCGCTTAATGAGTATGTTAATCCTCAAGAAACCTGGTTCCCAAAAGTTTTCTATTAATTTCCCTTCTCCAACGTTAAATGATCCTGAAAGAATGAAAATGTTGGGAGACCTGTCATTGGAGGATATTGATCATGAGATTTTGCAATCCGGCGAAATTCCTGTAATTGAGCCGATTACTGAGCCTCGTTTTAATGCCAATGCCCTATTGTTGGCAAATAAAATTCTGGAAAAATTCCAGCCTGATCAGGTGAAGGTAATATGTGATTATGCACTCATAACACCTTCAACTCATGGAATCATTTTACCTTTGACAATCAGTGATGAGATAATCGGTTCCATGTGGTTATGGGGTGAGGAATTACTGGAAGCAGATATTCCAGCATTAATTATCTTTGCCAGTCAGGTTGCCATAACGATTGAAAACTCCCGTTTGTATCGTGAAGTTCATCATCTGGCAATGACGGATGAACTGACCGGCTTGTTCAACCGCAGGCGTCTGTTTGAGATTGCCCAGATGATGATTTTGGATGCATTTCAAGACCATAAGAATTTCTCCTTGATTATCATTGATACGGATGAATTTAAAAAAATCAATGATACCTATGGTCACCTGGTAGGGGATGAAATCATCTGTAATATTGCCAGCCGCTGCAGCCATAATGCAAGAAAAAGCGATTCCATTGGACGTTACGGCGGAGATGAATTCATTTTATTATTCCCCAATAGTGACATGACCAATACAATCCGGGTTGCAGAGCGAATCCGGCAGGATATTTGTTCAACCCCAATCCTAACTTCCGCAGGTCCAATACCCGTAACCATCAGTTTGGGGGTTGCTTCCATTCAAAGTGATGAGGACACATTAATTTCATTGTTGATCCGGGCAGATAAAGCGCTTTACCGGGCGAAACAGGAAGGCAGAAATCTGGTAATCACAGCCAAATCTTCAAAGGAGGGAACCTTTTTTGAAATCCATCGCCCGGTGGTTTGATGTTCGCAATGTGCCCACACTGGATGACATGCGCTGTGAAGTATTGTTATCATTGCTGGGTGCAGCCATCATTGGTGTATTTTTATTGCTTGGAAAAACATTATTTTCATTTTTAGTGATCGATTCAATCCAATTACCTTCACATCTGGTTGGTATTATCACAGGTTTATGGATCCTGGTCATATGTTTTCATTACGTGAAGTGGGGAAGGATTGATTGGGCAGGTGGGGTGTTTTTCCTTTTCTCAATCATTGGAATCCCTCTATATTTTCCTGCCGATCGGATTAACGATATCCTGCCGGTTTTTTTGTTGCCGCCCATCGCTGCCAGTTTATTGATCAATTCTTTCAGTTCACTGTTGTTTAGTTTTATCTCATGGGTTACATATACTCTCTGGTTTCTTTATGGAGGAGTTGAGGGGGAAGGATATAATTTTATTTTTGTTGTAATCTTGATAATTGTGGCTTGTTTTTGCTGGTTGTTATCCGAGTGGTTCCGCCGGCTTATCCAGGAACGGGAAACCTCAGAGCGGAAAAGCCTGGCACTTGTGGAACAAAGCCCTGTGATTATTTACCAGGTGGAAAGTTGTCGCTCAAAGCAATGGACATATATCAGCCCCCAAATTGAAAAGTGGCTCGGTTTTTCACAAACAGAATGGTTGGAATCTCAAGGATTATGGGCGCAACAGATTCATCCTGAGGACCGGGAACGGATATTAAGTATTGACCAAGGTGGCGGCGATCCAGGCGCTGGTTTTAGCCAGGAATATCGGATGTTCACCCAGGATGGAAGGATGATTTGGGTGCTGGACACATCCCAGCCGGTTGTGGATGACCCAGACCATACTTTCCAGCAAGGGACTCTTCAAGACATAACCGATCGTAAACAATCCGAGCAGATGCAAAAAGCCATTTATCGGATAGCTGAAGCAGCTTTTTCCGCTCATAATTTATCGGACCTTTATCAATTGATCCATCATGTGTTGAGTGATTTAATGCCTGCAGAAAATTTCTTTATTGCTTCCTATCACTCTGAAGATGAAATGATTTTTTTTGTCTAGCATGAGACGGCATACGATATACCTCCACCCCCAAGAAAAATTGGAAGAACGTTGACAGATTATATTCTTAGAACTGGTGAACCCTGTTTTGTCTCTCCGGATGATTTTAGGGCATTGGAACGACTGGGGGAGGTTGAATCACAGGGGACACCTTCCCTGGATTGGCTCGGAGTTCCCCTTAAAGAACGCGGACGAACAATCGGAGTGATGGTTGTTCAAAGTTATAAAGAAGGGGTTCGGTTTACTGAAGAACAATTGGACATGATGGTGTTTGTCTCCAACCAGATTGCAATGGCAATTGAACGCCGCCGGGCGGACGAAAACATGAAGAGTGCATTGGAAGAAAAGGAAGTTCTACTGCGGGAGATACACCACAGGGTGAAAAATAATCTACAGGTTATCACAAGCTTGATTAGTTTGCAGGCTGATCATATCAATGATCCACAGATAGCTGATGCTTTTTTGGAAACACAAGCGCGGGTGAGATCCATGTCCCTGATTCACGAGGAATTGTATCAGGCAAGCAATCTTGCCCAGGTTAATTTTCCAGATTATCTCCAACGTCTTACGGGTTATTTAACAAACGCATTTGCCATCGGTGGCAGAATAACCTTGCAGACAGATGTGAAGGATGTTCTATTGGGTGTGGACACAGCCATTCCATTGGGGTTAATCGTTAATGAACTGGTTTCCAATGCTCTAAAACATGCTTTTCCTGATGGTAGGCGGGGAAAAATTATTGTCCGTTTACATCCGGTAATAAATCAAAGTGGCGAGCATTGGTATGATTTGGTTGTGGAGGATAACGGGGCGGGTTTTCCCCATGACATCGATCATCGGAAAACTGAAACCTTGGGTTTGCAATTGGTTAGTGTGTTAAGCCGACAATTAAAAGGAACCATTGAACTTGAGAATAATGGGGGAACAAAATTCATCCTCAGGTTTCCGGAACCGAAGGGTTTGATTAACGGATGAATTCCGTTTGCATGAAATTGGAAAAAATTAAAACCGAAACCCGATAGACAATTATCTAATTAGGTGGAATTTTATGGTAAACTTGAGGTCGCTTCGAATTGGCGAAGTGGATTGTTGATACCATGACACAGGAAATCTCAGAATTTACCATTCAAAAAATGTATACCACAAACCGCAGTTCTGCGATCAAGTGGGTTGCTTCCCATGCCAGTCATCAATGGCCTTTGATTACCATGGCACTTGTAGGGGCATTGGGAAATGCAGTACTTGCAGCATTATTGCCGATGATGACCGGACGCGCCCTGAACATGGTGCTGGAAAATCCCATTCCCTTTTCGGAATTGGGACAGCTGGCATTAATTCTGGCAGGTTCACAATTCTTTCGCGGAATTGTGCAGTTTGGCAGGAACTTTGGATTCGAATGGATTGCTCAACGGATTGAAAAAAACGTACGCAATGAATTGTATACCAGCTTGTTGGGAAAAAGCATGACCTTCCACAACCTGCAGCCGGTGGGTGATACGATGGCACGGGCAACAAATGATGTCCGGGAAGTGAATTTTATGTTCAGCCCGGGCTTCAATATGGTTATTGGTTCGTTGAACTTCCTGATCATGCCATTAATTATTGCCCCGACGTATCATCCTGCTTTGGTCATCACGCCAGTTGTATTCATCATCATTTTTTTTATAGCCATTCGTGGTTATTTAAATAAATTACGTCCCATTACTGACGAAGTCAGGGCATCGTTTGGTGAATTAAACACACGGCTGTCGGAGGTGTTGGACGGAATTGAAACCGTAAAAAGTGCATCGCAGGAAGCTGTGGAAGTGCAGCGGTTTATCGGTCAGGCGGAACGGTATCGCAAGGCTATCGTGCGTCAGGGGGATGAGGAGGCAAAATTCCTGCCATACCTTCTATTATCCATTGCCCTGGGTGTTGGTCTGCTGCACGCCTTGCTCCTTTTTAAAATGGGTTTGATTAATGCCGGTGATGTGATCGCCTATTTTGGCTTATTATTAATGTTGGATTTCCCAACGTTTTCGGGAATATTTGCATATTCCCGAATTTCCCTGGGATTGGCAGGTGCCCGCCGCATCCTGGAACTGATGAATTCGGAAAATAACCTGGATCAAAATATTGACGGTTATTCCCAACCGATGCGGGGTGAGGTGGAGTTCAAGGATGTGAGTTTTTCTTACACCCCCCTGGAAGAAAATTCCGATGAAAAAAATGGGAAAGCTGTGTTGCAGAATATTTCCATCCAAGTCAAACCGGGTCAGACGGTTGCAATCGTTGGACAGACCGGCACTGGAAAAACAACCCTGGTCCGGTTGATCAATCGAACTTATGATACAACTGGTGGTGCAGTGCTGGTGGATGGGATGGATGTGCGCAATTGGGACCTGGAATCACTCCGCCGCAATATTTCCATAATTGAACAGGATATTTTCCTCTTTTCAAGGACAATTGCTGATAATATTGCATTCGGAAAACCAGATGCCTCGCGGGAGGAGATTGAAGCAGCTTCAAAAGCAGCCCAGGCACATGAATTTATCCTGAAATTTAAGGATGGTTATGATACGGTGGTGGGTGAGCGGGGCGTTACCCTCTCAGGAGGACAGCGGCAGCGAATTGCCCTGGCGCGCCTACTCACCGTGGACGGGGTCGCTCTCGCCGGCTGGCGACAAGCTGTTGATGATCAACGATCTGGGGGGCACTGTCGCACTGTTCACTGCGCCGCTCCCGCCCACCGGCGACCTGCCTGCCGTCTCAGCCAGCACCGAAGATTCGCCGTCCAGCGGTGTAGCAACAGCCAGCAGCGGGGAAGGCGGCAAGGTGCTGGCTTACGGTC
>CALMHE010000275.1 GCA_937863865.1 uncultured Anaerolineaceae bacterium
TCACATTGATGGTTTGATGGAAGGCACCCCTGAAGGCGTTGGCGGTGTACCCATCACCCGCAAGCAGATCCGCGCCAGCCGCAAAGCCTGCGATTTAATCGAGGAAGAGGTTGGTCGCCCGATTAACTTTCACAGCTACGTATCCGGCGTGGCTGGTCCTGAAGTGGCAGTCCTGTTCGCTGAGGAAGGCGTGAACGGCGCCCACCAGGATCCGCAGTACAACGTGTTGTACCGGAACATCAACATGTACCGCTCCTTCGTGGATGCCGCGGAAGCCAAGCGCGTGATGGCGTCGGCGGACATCTTCCAGATTGACGGCGCCCACAACGCCAATGCCACGGCGAAAGCCGGCTGGCTGGTGATGCCCGAACTGCTGGTGCAGCACGGCATCAACTGCGCCTATTCGATCGCCTCGGGCATGCCCAAGGAGTTGATCGGTCTTTCCACGGTTCCGCCCAACTCACCCCCGGCGCCCAAGCTGTGGTACGACCTACCCTACGCGGTTGCCCTGCGTGATTTCTTCTCCGATTACAAGATGCGCGCCCAGCAAAACACTCGCTACATCGAATCGGATATCGAGGAAGCCATCCGCACCCACACCATTGATACGCTCATCTCCATGCTGACCAGCGCTGACATTCAGAGCACCATCACCCCCGACGAGGGGCGCAATGTTCCCTGGCACTACAACAATATTCGCGGTGTACAGACGGTCAAGCAGACCTGGTCCGCCCTCGACGGCATCAAGGATATGGTCAGCCTTAAGCTGGATGGTCCCCTGGGCGAAATGGCACGCGATATCAAAGAACGTGCCGTCGGTTTCCTGGAGGAAGTCCTCGAGGTTGGCGGTTACTTTGCCGCGGTTGAACAGGGTTTCTTTGTTGACTCCGCCAAGTATCCGGAACGCAGCGGCGATGGCATTGCCCGCGATGGTCAGGGTGGCGTGGGAGCCGACAGCATTGTGCCGCGCGACCCCGACTATATGGCTCCGGTTTGCGCTCACTTTGGCGACAACCATCTGCCGGAAGGTCTGGAACATCCCTGCGACCCCATCGGCGGCTGCACGCTCTGCAAGCCGGAAAAGATCGTTTACATTGATGAACTGGATCCGGAAGACAACGCCGGCAAACGCCTGGAAAAGACCCTGCCCTACCGCAAGGGTCACCTGATCCGCCCCGAGGTCGAATGGGCGGGTGACGGCATGATCCTGCTTCAGCTCATGATCCCTGAAAGTGAACCCTATGCCCGTGAAGCTGCGCTGGAAATTGCCCGCCGGATGGGTTTGGAGGATCCCCAGGTGATCAACCTGATGGTTCTGCATCCCGCCGAGGGCTGCTTCCTGGAGGTGAAGGGCAGGGTGACTTTCGATGTGGACCGCACCACCTTGAAGATCCCGCCCAAGGTTGAACTGCTGCCCGAGGACGAGCTGCGCGCAGAAGTCAAGAAAATTGGCTTGACGGTTGTGGCTGCCACGGTTGGCGAGGACGAACACAGCGTCGGCTTGCGTGAAATTCTCGACATCAAGCACGGCGGAATTGAGAAATACGGCGTCAAGTATCACTACCTGGGCACTTCGGTCCCGATTGGCAAGTTGGTTGACGCAGCCATTGAAACCGGTGCGCACGCCATCCTGATTTCCACCATCATCAGCCACAATGATATTCACCGCACGCAGATGAAGAAACTGGCTGAACTCTGCCAGGAAAAGGGTATCCGCGATAAGATTATCCTCATCGCCGGTGGAACCCAGGTGACACCTGACATGGCGGTGGAAACCGGGCTGGATGCCACCTTCGGTCGTGGTACCAAGGGGCACCACGTGGTGGATGCCATGATCAAGACGCTCAGAAAGCGCAACCAGATTTAATGAAACAAGAGGAACCGTGGACCTGAACCAGAACATCCTGACCATCGAAGTCGGTTCGACCATCACAAAGGTCAATGGTTTCCGTCTGCTTCCGCAAGGTGTCTTTGAGCACCTGGGGCAGGGAATTGCTGCAACCACTATTGCCATTGGAAATGTTGGTGTGGGTGTTGACAAGGCGATGACTGATTTTCAAGCCAGCCTGGGTGACACCTTCAAGGATCCCCGGATCTTCATCAACAGTTCGGCGGCGGGTGGATTGCGCATGACGGTCCACGGTCTTACACAAAACATGACTGCCAGGGCAGCCCGCGAGGCTGCCCTGGGAGCCGGCGCCATTATCAAGATGGTCACGGCTGGCAGCCTGGGTGAATCTGACCTGGAAACCATCCAGGAGATCAACCCCAATATCATTCTGCTGGCTGGCGGTGTGGATTACGGCGAAAAGGAGATTATCCTCAACAACGCCCGGCTACTGGCTTCGCTGCGAATCAAAGCGCCGGTGGTATACGCCGGAAACACAGCCATTCGCACACCGATTCGCAAAATTTTTGAAGCCGCCGGGGTGGAAACCCTGCTGGCGGATAACGTCTTCCCGGATGTGGATGTCCTCAATGTCGAACCGGTGCGGCGGTTGATCCACGAGGTCTTCAACCGCCACATCATCCATGCCCCCGGCATGAGCCGTCTGGGGGAACTGACCTCCGGGCAAATCCTGCCCACACCCGGCGCGGTGCTGCGCGGGGCGGAACTTTTCGCTGAAGTGCTGGGCGACTGCCTGGTCTTTGACGTGGGCGGCGCCACGACTGATGTCCACAGCGTCACGGAGGGCAGCCTGGAATGGGCTGGTCGGATGACAGAGCCTGAGCCGCACGCCAAGCGCACCGTGGAGGGTGACCTGGGCGTTTACATCAACGCCCGCAATATTGTCTCCCTGGCAAATGATCCTGAATGGGCAGGGCGCATGGCGGATTTGCAAGCCATGCCGGCAACCGCCCGGGAGATTGAACTGACCCGTTGGTTGTGCACGCGGGCTGTGGAAACCGCCATCCGACGGCATGCCGGGGTGGTGATGGACATTTACACTCCCACCGGCAGGCGCCAGGTCGTCAAGGGCAAGGATTTGACGGCTGTCAGATGGTTGATCGGGACCGGCGGGGCGTTGACGCGCATCCCCGGCGGTGATGAGATCCTGCGCAGCATCTGCAAGGGACCCGGCAGCTACCTTCTGCCGCCCCCGGAAGCCCGTGTCCTGATTGACCGCGATTACCGCTTCTCGGCACTGGGCACGCTGGCGCAAAATTACCCCGATGCAGTCAAGAACACCTTCAAGTTATGGGTGGATAGTGAAGTAAAAAATTAACGAAAGGTTATTCATGTACACGAAGACTCCCCGTCTGGAAATTTACCCAGACCGAATCGCTGCGAATGCGAGGAGTGTCCTCCGGATGTGCCATGCCCATGGGGCAAAGGTGGCATGCGTTTCAAAGGTCATATGCGCCCACCCGGCTGTTTTGCAGGCGCTGGTTGATGCCGGGGCTGACATGCTGGCTGATTCCCGCATCCAGAATTTACAACTGATAGGCGAAAAGCAGCCTGGCATCCCCCGGCTGCTGCTGCGGCTGCCCGCCGTCGGTCAGGCAGAGGATGCGGTTCTCCATTCTGAATACTCGCTCAACTCATCGCTGGAGACGCTGGCAGCGATTTCCAGGTCTGCCAGAGAGCTTAATCAAACCCATCGGGCAATCATCATGGTGGATGTGGGCGACTTGCGCGAAGGCGTCTGGCCGGATCGGGTCGTCCCGCTGGTCACCAAAGCTGCCCGCCTGCCTAATATTGATATTGCCGGTTTGGGCACCAACCTGGCATGTTACGGCGGGGTGATTCCCACACTGGAAAACATGCAAACCCTGATCGAGTGCCGGGATGCCTGCCGCAAGGCGACTGGTTTGCCGTTGGATTTACTTTCGGGTGGCAACAGCGCCAACCTGCCGCTGCTGGCAAGCGGCAAAATGCCCCATGAAATCAATCATTTCCGGATTGGCGAAGCCATCATCCTGGGACGCAATGTACTTGACCGCAGTCCCTGGCAGGGCACGCGCCAGGACGGTCTGCGCGTGGTGGCTGAGATCATCGAGCTTGAGTCCAAACCATCCGTTCCCATCGGACAGCGCGGGCAGGATGCATTTGGCAATCAGGTTGAATTTGAAGACCGCGGCATCCGCCGGCGCGCCCTGTTGAACCTGGGTCGCCAGGATGTGGATGTTGAGGGTCTGATGCCTGATGACGGGGGCATCATCGTCCTCGGCGGCAGCAGCGATCATGTGGTTTTGGATGTCAGTGATGCAAAGAATGAGTTAAAATTGGGAGATGAAGTCGGTTTCATGCCGACCTACTCCGCCTTGCTGGCGGCTTCCACTTCACCATACGTTGAGAAAGTGGTCATTCCCGGATTATAAAAGGATACAATATTGCCATGCTCTATCAGACCCACGCCCGTATACACCTTGACAATATCCGTTTCAATTTGGAAGGGATTCGCAGGGCAGTCGGACCGGAACGTAAAATTTTAATTGCTGTCAAGGCAAATGCCTACGGGCACGGCTCGGTGGAGGTCTCCCGCATGGCGGAAGGGATTGGAATCAACTGGCTTGGTGTAGCCACCGTGCCCGAGGGCATGCGGCTGCGCCAGGCTGGCATCGGGCTGCCGATCCTGAAATTCAATCCCATGTTCCCGGAGGAAATGCTCCCTGCCCTGGAAAACGATATCACTTTTACGGTGTGTGAAGTGGGCAACATTGCCGCCCTGCAGGCGTTGTGTGCTGCTGAAAAACGCAAAGCCCGGGTGCATCTCAAGGTGGATACCGGCATGGGACGCATCGGCGTGTCGATTGCAGAAGCGCCAGGCATGGCTACTTTAATTGAAAAAAATTGTCCCAACCTGGTTCTGGAGGGCATTTTCACCCATCTGCCGGTCAGCGATGACCGCGACCCGGCATATACACGCCTGCAGATCCAGCGCTTCCAGGACGTGGTGGCTGCCGTCCATGCTGCCATCGGGCGGCGGGTTGACCTGGTGCACTGCGCCAACTCGGGTGGTGTGCTGGGGCACGGACCAGGCTGGCTGGACATGGTCAGACCGGGGATCATGATTTATGGTTTTTACCCTGATCCAGGCACGCCGCGCACCATCCCCCTTAAACCGGGGTTGAGCTTCCTGACGCGGGTGTCATTCATCAAAAAAATCAGCGCCGGCACCAGTGTGGGCTACGGGCGCACCTGGTTCGCTCTCGAGGATACCTGGATTGCCACCATCCCGGTGGGTTATGCGGATGGATTTAACCGCCTGTTTTCCAACCGCGGGCGGGTGTTGATCAATGGCAAATCCCACCCGGTGGTGGGCAGGGTGTGCATGGACCAAAGCATGGTGAACCTGGGCGCGGAGACGGATGTGAAGGTGGGGGACGAGGTGGTGTTGATTGGCAGGAGCGGGGATGAGGAGATCACCTGTGATGAGTGGGCTGAGAAATTAAACACGATCACTTATGAGGTTACCTGTCAGATCAATTCCCGCGTCGAACGTGTTTACGAATAAAATCAACAGGCAGGGGTGAGGCATGTAGGGGCAGCGTACCACGCGGTAGGGGCAGGGCTCGTCCCTGCCCAGGTGGTTGCACACGCAATGACAAATGGTTGGGGACAAGTAGGGGCAGGGCTCATCCCTGCCCAGGATGGTTGCACACGCTCATCCCTGCCCAGGTGGTTGCACACGCAATGACAAATGGTTGGGGATAAGTAGGGGCAGGGCTCGTCCCTGCCCAGGTGGTTGCACACGCAATGACAAATGGTTGGGGACAAGTAGGGGCAGGGCTCATCCCTGCCCAGGTGGTTGCACACGCAATGACAAATGGTTGGGGACAAGTAGGGGTAGGGCTCGTCCCTGCCCAGGTGGTTGCACACGCCCCTACGGGGACGGGTTTTCAATATCCAATTCCCATTGCAAAGGGTTGTTGCGGATGTATTGACGGATTTTCTGCCATTCTGCCTCATTCCGAACGATGTGTTCATAATAATTGCGTTGCCAGAGACGCCGGTGGAATGGTGGCCAACCGGATTGATGTACCCCGGCAATGTATTGGTCTGTCGTGATCGATTTGAACGCTCCCACAATATCACCAAGATTGATTTGTTTCGTAGGGGTAGGGCTTGTCCCTACCCCCTGGTCTGTCTGTCCAGGCGCCGGGCAGCCACAAGGGCTGCCCCTACGACTGACCGGGGTGTCCATTGCTCCTGCCATGTTTTCGGTGATAAAAATGATCCCGTGAAAATGATTGGGCATGATGACATATTCATCCAATTCAATTCCAGGAAACCGGTGGGGTAAATCCAGCCAACAGGTTTGGATGATGCAGCCGATTTTGTTGATGACCATGTTTCCATTTTGTATTTCACCAAATCGGTTGATCCGATCTTGCGTGACAATGGTCACAAAATATGCGCCTGGCTGGGTGTAATCATATCCGGGCAGGCGAATTGTGTGGCGGTTGCGGATGGAGCTGGGCAATCTGTAGGTCCCTCCTGTGAATATTATATATCCATTTGGCATGGGGGGCGAGGAGAGTAGGTCGGGGCAAGTAGTGGCGAGGCGGAGTAAGGGCGAGGTGGAATTCTATCGGCAACGACCGGAAAAGGTCTGCCTCGCCCCAACATGGACAGGTCAGCCTCGCCCCAATGCCCCGGAGAGAGGTTAATCATGACCTTTGACCCCTGCCATAGGTTATAAACGTCCGGGCAAAAAAAAGCGGACTTGGGTTAAAATCAAAATGGAACAATTTGTTCTATTTCCGACATTTATACTGCTGCAACCGGCAGTTTTAATGAATACACTTTAAAGGTGCATAGAAATGACAAAATCCATATTGTTGACAGACGTGACTCTGCGGGATGGCAACCAGAGCCTGGCTGCAACACGCATGACGCGTGAACAAACCATGCGTGTCCTGCCCTTATTGGAACGTGCCGGTTATCAACGCCTTGAACTTTGGGGCGGTGCCATCCTCGATTCCTGTATCCGCTTCCTGGATGAAGATCCCTGGGAGCGGTTGGAAATGTACAACCAAACTCTTGGCGGCTCGCAGAAAATTCTTGCCCTGCTGCGCGGGCAGAACCTGTTTGCCTACCAGCCTTACTCCGATGACCTGGTGATATCCTTCGTCAGGCAGGCGGTTGAATCCGGCGTGGGTGCCATGCGTATCTTTGACGCCCTGAACGATGAACGCAACCTGGTCACAGCTCTGCTGGCGACCAAGGCTTATGGCGCCAAAGCGGAAACCGCGCTGTCCTACACGGTCAGTCCGGTGCACACGGTGGATTACTTCGTGGATTATGCCCGCAAACTGGAAGCGATGGGCGCCGATCAGCTCGCCATTAAGGACATGGCAGGTCTGCTGTACCCACAGGATGCAGTGGAACTGATCCGCAAGTTGAAGCAGAACACCAGTCTCCCCCTGGCATTGCATTCCCATACCACAACCGGCGTCGGACTGCTCAACGCGGTCATTGGCATGGTTTACGGTGTGGATTCAATCGACTGTGCAATCACTCCCTTTGCGGGTGGCTCCTCCCATCCGCCGGTGGAATTGCTGATCCCCTTCGCCGAGGAACTTGGCTTGGATCATGGTCTGGATAAACGCTTCATCCTCCAGGCGCAGGAAGAGCTTTTCCGCATTTTCAATGAATTAAAAGACACCATATCCTATCATGGCAGGTACTACCGCCCGGTGAACTTCAAGCAGGTGAACCGTCGGCAGGTGAACGAAATCATCCGCCTGGTTAAATCACCGGTGCCGGAGAATATCGAAACCGCCCTGGAACTCTCGCGCAGGATGCTGCACGAGCTGGGCTACCCCGATTTTGACGACCGGATTTTCAAGTCACAGATCCCCGGCGGGATGCTATCCAACCTGCGATCGCAGCTCCACTCCATGGGACGGGAAGACCTGTTCGACCAGTTGATGGTGGAGATTCCCCGCGTGCGCCGCGATGTGGGTTATGTAC
>CALMHE010000276.1 GCA_937863865.1 uncultured Anaerolineaceae bacterium
AACAAGAAAGAGATGGCTAGAGAGTAAACCAGTTTTTCTTCGGTGTTTTTTTTCATGAACCAGGCTACAACCCGTTTTTCCAAGACAAGCATAATGACCAGAAGAATGACCCCAACTGCCCAGCCTGCGATGACATCACTGGTGAAATGCACACCAAGGTAAATCCGGGAGATGCCAATCATAATAATGATGAATATGAGCAGAACAGTCACCCACCACCTGCGCAAGCTTGCCGCCAGAGTTCCCCATATACTGGCAGCCATCTGGGCATGACCAGATGGCATGCCAAAAGATGTTTCTGAAGACATGGCGATTACATTGGGATCCAGCCAATAAGGACGGGGAGAATGAAATAAAAATTTCAAAGGCGTGTTGATGCCGTTGCTGAATAACAGCATAAATCCAATTCGGAGTCCAATTACGGCATCGATTGACCAATAAAACAATGGCATCAGGGCAAGGAAGGCATATTCCGTTCCCAAAAAGGTAAAAAACTCCATTGGGTTGATCAGCCAGTTCCCCAGTTGTTGAAAGAACAAAGTAATATTAATTTCGTACGCCCAGATGGTTTCCATGATTTTCTCCGTAGATATTGACGCTAGGTTCAATTATATTGTACACTCAAAACATGACTGATACTGAAAAACGTTGGTGGTATTTCCCGGCTGCGTTTTGTTTGATGGCTGCGCTTCTGGTTTCTGCCGGACGTCTTGAGGCGACCCATTGGGCTGAACACCTCGGTAATGTGACATTCCTGGTTTTTTTTGCTGTAATTATTGGTCTGGCGCTCGGGCAGAGTCGATTTAAACCCGGTTGGGTGGCGTTAATCGCTGTACTGTATTCATTGGCAATCGTTCCATGGATTTGGGTCAGTACTACGGGACGCGGATTGGAATGGCTCATCCGATACAAAATAATGGGAATCAGGCTTGGCATTTCATTAAATCAGTTCTTTCGAAATGAAGCCGTCTCAGATCCAATTCTTTTCTTGTGGGGAATTGGTTTAATATACTGGGTAGCCAGCCTGCTGGCGGGTTATTACCTGACGCGGAAAGGGAAACCCTGGATCCCTGTTGGGATTATCACTGTCGCCACCTTTATGGTTGAATTTTATATTGCCCCGGTCACACACTCTGGAATATATGCAGCGATTTTTACATTTTTTATCCTTTTGCTGGTCACCCTGACCTATTATCAGACCTCAGCCAAGCAATGGGAGGATAAAGGAGTCCAGATCGAGCAGGATACCAGTTATCACCTGGGGAGGGGGGCAGTAATTATTGGATTGATATTAATTCTGGTTGCCTGGAATCTTCCAACAATTACAGAAATGTTATCCCCCGGTACAGCTGCCCATGCTGAATTAAATCAGGAATTAAAATCAATTCGGGATCGTTTTTCAAATATTGTGGCACCACTGCGTGGTCCTGCCAGGCTGGATGTCATGACATTTGGTGAAGATCTGGCCCTCGGAACCGGACAGCCGAGTGATGATCGAATGATCTTCCGGGTTGAAGAAACTGATGTCAGACCGAAAGGGGTCAGATATTACTGGAAGGCGAGAAGTTATGATTGGTACGAGGACGGGGAATGGTCATCAACCATCCGGGGTATTGCAGAAGTTCCGGAAAATTCCCCCTACCTGGCGATGCCGGCTGCCTGGGAAAACCGTGTGGATCGAAAATTCATATTTACCATTCAAGCCAACCTGAATCTGCTTATTGCCCCGGCTCAACTGCGGCAGGCTTCCCTTCCAATGATAACGAACATCCAGCCGGTTGGTTCAGCCGGATTGGATATCGTGGCGGTTGAAATGGATCCGATCATCCGTCAGGGTGAAATCTATGAGGTGACTTCATCTCTGGATGCGCCTACCACTGAGGCACTTCGAAAAGCCCAAATGACCTACCCGGATTGGGTGCGATTGACTTACCTGCAAATCCCTGAAAAATTCCCGGAAAAAGTGATCAAGCTGGCGAAGGAATTGACATTTAGACAGACAACCCAGTATGACAAGGTTCAAGCCATCACTTATTACTTACGGGACAACATGAAATATAAGGAGATGGTTCCCGAACCGCCGCGTCGTATGGATCCGATTGAATGGTTCCTGTTGGAGCAAAAAGAGGGATATTGCAATTATTACG
>CALMHE010000277.1 GCA_937863865.1 uncultured Anaerolineaceae bacterium
GTAATGATGATCGTCAGCCCAATTAATCCTCCACCCAACACACGTATTGCCTGCTCAAAATTCCATCCCCGCCAACGGGCACATGTTCTGATGGTTTCCTCAAGCCCCACAATAGCCAACACCCAAAATAATGGTTGTAGAGCTGAACTGGAATGCAAATATCCACCCCGACCTCCCGAAAAGGGGAAAACAACGGTCATGACAAACAAGGTGACCAGCCACATTCCGAAACCGAATCGAACCAGCGCATTTTTTCGGAGCTTCCATCCCCCGGCAACAATCAAAGGCAGCCACACAACCAGCCCCTGTACGCCCAACAAATTCAATAGATTCATCCAAAGAGCGGTTCCCCTAGCTTGAATTGCCGATAAAAAACCGGCTGCCCGCCAATGATTATAAGTCAAAATTTCACCGGCAGGATATGCATAGGTTTGGTCATAACTGGTCAACCACAGGGTCAGGCTTCCGCCGGGAGGAAGTAATCCCCCATACACTTGATAATTCCGGACAAACCACCACCCCATGACCAGTAAGTACCCCAATAACATCAATCCCAATCCGGCAAGTATCTGCCTGGTCCACGGCTTCCTGTTTCTCATTCGAGTAATCATCCCAACTGTGAAGATGCCAAGACCCGCAGCCAGCCAGAGCAATCCATCTGCCCGTGACAGATGCATCAGACCGGCGATGATTCCCAAAAATCCATAACCAATTATTTGATTGGGGATTTTTTCAGACCCTTCGCTGACCGGTAACGGGAATAATTTATATTGAAGTACAACCAGGAGGAACAAGGTGCCTGATAAGGAATACAGACCAAAGGTCTCTGTCAAACCATTCAGGGTGAGGTAATATCCAGGAAACAAAGCCAATGTCCCAGCCATCCAGGCACGCCGGTTTCTTTGATCAGGGTCAGTTCCAACAGATATCCGGTAAGCAAGGCTGGCAGTTAATGGCGGAATGCAGGCTGCAACGATGACAAACGGTAACCGCACAATGGCAAACAAATTCGATCCGAACAATTTGGCTGCAAGAGCGGACAACAATGTCGCAGCTGGCATCCAGTAGGTGTTTGCGGGATGTTCAATTCCAGCCGGGTTGTCAAGATAATTCCACAAAAAAGGTTCGATATATTTGCCTGTAAATGCGACTCCGGTTCCGGTGACATAATAATATTCCGCATCCATGTACCCCGGAACACGTTGATATTTTCCTGCAATCAATAGAATCAGGAGAGCTGATCCAAATAATATCCATCCCCGGTATTTATGCAGATCAATTCTCCTGGAAATCATTTATTCCTCTTCAAATTGGTCAATCCAATTGATTTGCCGGTGTGTCGCCCACCATCGTATCCAGATCATCCCCAGTAGTAGAATTCCCACCAGCGGAAAGAACATCACCGGACTTTGCACGGGTAATTCTCCCGGGGTAAGGGTTCCCAGGAAAATTCCCCAAATTCCAAATGAAAAAAACAGTATCAGGATTAAGTTTACCCAGTTTCCCGCTGCATGCCAGCGATCCTGAATGCCCGACATGACCAAGGGAATGGCAGGAAAAACAATTATAAAATTGCCGGGATCAGTATGGATGCCACTCCACTGGCTGAGAACCAGAGTCAGGCAGACGGTCCACAAAAATGCTTTGAAATCCGCTTTTCGGTGGATAATCCATTCAACAAACAGGGTAATTCCAACCAGGGCGGAGATTGCATAGCCAATCCGTTTACCAAGCCAGGGCACCCAGACTCCAATTGCCGCTCCAGGCGACCCAAGCGGGTTGAATTCCGGGTAACGAAGAACTTCCCGAATGTTTTGTAAGATCCAATCGGGAACCAGCAGCGCTGCGGACGCAGAAAGAACAACCAAAGACACAAAAAACCAGCTGATTAATTTCCAACGCCATTTTCCGATTGCCCAAATCAGGATATAGACAAGAACCAGAATAACAATTTGTGGTTTGATCGTTGAAAAAGCAAGCAGCACTCCAGCCAATTCATCCGCCTTGTACCGGATAGCCAAAAGGCTGCTGACCAACAATAATGCCACCAGGATGACTGCATTACCATTTACCAAAGGTCGGGTTGCATGATACCAAATCATGGAGAACAAATAAAACAAAGCCAGGATTCCCAATCCAGGTTTCCAACGCACCAAGAGCAGCGAAAGAAACGCCATCAATACCAGGCTGACTTCAAGTAATGTCATCCAAGCTGCCCGGGAAATGATAAAGTCTTTACTTAATGCAAATGGAAGGAATACAATGATTGAATATAACGGATACGCCATGCGAAATTCCTGTTCACCCGCCCGGGCAGGTCTTCCATATACTGCATTCTGGACAAGAAGGGCTGTCTCATCCGAGTATGGGCTGACCCCGTTATTGATCAAATTTTTTGTCCCCATCCAATGGACCAAAAAATCATTGCCCCCTGGATTTTGTTCAACATACCTGAAATTGGCATATCCCAATCCACCCAAAACTGCCAACACCAGCACCAATGCTCCAATCCAAAGATAGTTCGCAGGTTTCCGGCGGTTTCGCAAAATATTCCTCCCGTAAGTTTCTGATAACAACTTCTTCATATTATAATTCATCCATTCCAATCAACTCCTTACACTCAACCAACAACCATGAACCTGAAAATCTCACTTGCACAATTACATGTCATTCTGGGGAGACCTGAAAACAATCTCAATCGAGCCATTGAGATGATTCACGATGCATCAAAACAGGGCAGCCAGGTCATCCTCTTTCCTGAATTATGGACAACCGGTTACGATTTGGAAAATTGTCCCCATTATGTTGAAATGAACCGGCAAATTCATTCCTCACTGGCTGATCTGGCAAAAGAAGCCAATATATGGATTGGTGGTTCACAAATCACCGGGTGGGAGGGATATTTTCGAAACACCCTGATCCTCCACAATCCAACCGAAGATGAACCAGTGGAATATTCCAAACTCCACCTGTTTGGATTGATGCATGAGGAAATGTTCCTGTCCCCCGGTGAAAAACCGGTGGCTGCCAACCTGCCCTGGTCAAAAACCGGACTTGCCATTTGCTATGATTTACGGTTTGCCAGTTTATTTGCTGCATATGCCCAAGATGGCTGTCCACTTACCCTGCTTTCCGCTGAATGGCCTGTTCAACGGATACAGCATTGGGATATCCTGACTCAGGCACGCGCCATTGAATTTCAGATGTTTTTTGCCGCAGTCAACGCCGTCGGGAAGACCGGGGATGCCACATATGGTGGAAGAAGCATCATCCTCTCGCCCTGGGGGGATATCCTCGCGCAGGGCAGTTCAACCGAAGAAGATTTGATAACCACTACGATTGAACTTGATCTGGTTAACGAGGTTCGCTCCCATATGTCCGTCCTGCAGGATCGCCGCAGGGATATCTTCCCGGAAGCTGACATTAAATAAAAAAAGGTGCAGCCATTTTGGACTGCACCAACAATGGGTCATTTTTTAGATATTTTTCTGGAAGACCCGATGATTTTTATACGGCTTTCCACCCAGGTTAATCAAGTCCCGGCGCATCTGAATCGCTGATTCAGCGACCTGTGTCATTTCCAGGTGATCGAAACCAAAATCCTTGACTGATTTCTCCAATTCCGAGTACATTAACGCCGTCCCACCGCGTCCCTGGAATTCCGGCAGGACACCCACACCATTTCCGGAAACCCATTTGGTTCTCTTCATCTCCAACATCATATCCACAACTCCCCAGGGTGTGATGCGCCCTCCTGCCCGTTGCAGGGCAGTAGAAATATCCGGGAAGCCAAAGAGAAATCCAACGACCTCTCCCTGGTGGAGGATGAGCTTAATTAATTTCGGATCAGCCACCATGAGAATGGCATCCAATTGGAACTGGACCTCATGCTCGGTAAATGGATAGTATTCCCAATTGTTGACAAAAGCTTTGTTGTATGCCTGTCCAATCCGCCAAGCCCATTTCTTAAGATCAGATTGCTTTTGAAAATTCCGAACCTCGAATGTTCCCCGTTCCAGAACACGCCGTGCAATTTCACGTGCTTTATCCGGCAGGTTGAAATTGTCTCTGTGCAAATAACATGAAACAAAATCCACTTTTTTCTCAAACCCGGCAGTTTCAAATAAAGTTTTGTAATATGGGGGGTTGTAGTTCATCATGATCATCATCTGGCGATGTTCAAATCCCTCCACCAGAACACCATAC
>CALMHE010000278.1 GCA_937863865.1 uncultured Anaerolineaceae bacterium
AGCCAGTATGGGCTTGAAGTCGTGATAATCCGTCATGTTCGCCTTCCTGCTGCCTGTAAAGATAACTGTACAGTCCGTTTTTCTTCATGAGCAACTCGTGATTCCCCGCCTCCACGATCCGGCCTTTGTCGATGACAAAAATGACATCGCAACCCCTCATGATGGAAAGTCTGTGGGCGACGAGTATAATCGTTCTATCCTTTCCGATGTGCGCGAGGTTTCTCTGAATGATCTTCTCGGATTCGTAATCCAGGGAACTCGTGGCTTCGTCAAATATGAGGATGGGCGGGTTGGTCATAAGCGCCCTGGCGATGGCAATCCGCTGTTTCTGCCCCCCCGAGAGGGACATCCCCCGCTCTTCAACGTAGGTTTCGTAGCCGAGGGGCATTTCCGTGATAAATTCGTGGGCACCGGCTGCCCGGCAGGCCCCGATGATCCTTTCCATCGCGGCGTCAGGCATGGCCATGGAAACGTTTTCCCGTATGGTCCCGCTGAAAAGAAAGCACTCCTGGGGCACCATCCCAATCTTGTAACGGAGCTGGAGGGGGTCCATGTGCCTCACGTCAATGCCGTCCACCGTCAGTGCGCCTTCCGTGGGAACGTAAAGTCGCTGTATCAGCTTTGCGATAGTGCTCTTGCCGGAGCCGCTTGGCCCGACCACCGCGTAGCGACGTCCCGGCTCCAGGGTGAGCGACACCCCGTCGAGGACGTCCGGACCGTCCGGCGTCCAGCGGGCACGCAGGTCCTCAATGGTGAGCTTGACATCCAACTGCGCCGGCGTAACGAAGATGCCGGCTGCACCGCCCAGCAGAACCGCCATGTAGCGGGTTTTGAATACATTGATGCCCAGTGTATCGGCTGCCTTGGGATGCTCACCCACCGACCGCAATCGCAGACCCCAGCGGGTGGAGAATAATGCCACCTGCAGGATGATCAGGAAGATGAACATGGCATAGACAAACAGGTTGGTATTGAAAAAGATGGGACCAATCAAGGGAATATCCGCCAGACCGGGGATGGGCACCCTGCCGAACATGGGTGTGTTGTTCAGATGCTGGTATGTCTGCAGGAACTTTGCCGAGATGTAGGACGTGAACCCGGTGGCGAAAATGTTGATGACCGTACCGGAGATAATCTGGTTAATCTTGTATTTGATGGATAAAACAGCCAGCACCCAGGCAAGCAGAACACCGCTGGCAATGGCTGCCAGCAGCCCCAGCCAGGGCGATTTGGTTATGGAGCCGACAAACACTCCCACCATGGCGCCCATCAGCATCATACCCTCGATGGCAATGTTAACCACGCCCGCCCGTTCGCACAAAACACCGGAGAATGCCCCCAGCGTGATGGGTACGGCGCGCAGGACTGCACTGCTGAGCATACCGCCCAGGTTAAGGGACTGCCCTTCCGCCGACCAGGTAAGGAAGCTGAAGACGAAGAACAGCGAAACAATTCCCAGGATGATATTTGTGGCACGCCCAAATCCGCGCGAAACCTGGATGCCGCCCAGGATGGCGGAGACAATTGCCAGGATATACAGCGTGGTTTGGGCAGGTAAAACCCAATTTCCCATAACGCCCTGGGTTAACCCGCCGGGAGTCATTACAAACGTGGTTTTCGCATCCGGAGAGGTCGTTCGGATAAACACAAAATAGATCAACGCAGCGAACACCAGGAAAAGGATCCCCATCACGCGCTGGCGTACGGGGGAGGAAACCCCCAGTTTACGACGTTGAATAACGGTGGTAGCCATTAGTGACCTCCTCCCCAGGTGGTGGTGACAGTCACCCCTTCCTCACCGACCTTTGCTGCCTTGATGCGCCAGAGCGACCGGATGATGGCGGGAGCTGCAATAAAGATCAGCACGAGCGCCTGGATGATGGAAATAATATCAATGGGGATATTTGAGACCACCATCATTTGTGCTGCGCCGTTGCGCAGGAACCCGAACAGCAGAGATGCCAGGACAACACCCAGCGGGGAGCTGTTGCCCAACAGTGCCAGGGCAATACTGTCAAACCCATACCCGGAGGAAAGCCCCATTGCCATGCTGCGGGTAATTGCCAGCACCTGGTTTGCACCTGCCAGCCCGGCAAGCGCTCCCGAGAGTGTCATGGCAAGGATGGTGTTTTTGACAATATTCATACCGGCGTACTTTCCGGCGTTGGGATTGGCGCCAACGGTGCGGTAAAGGACATCGACATTGACTCGGCCGGTAAGATCCTGGTTTCAGGTGCCTTTACAAGTTTCAACAACGTACCCTGTGGTCGCATTGCCCGCTTGCGATCGGATGGTAGCTTGGATGCCAGCTTCGTAACAGGTACCGGGTTCGATGCGGACGTGAGGTCATCAACGATATTACCGGATGGCAAGATCATCGCATCAGGAGAATTCACCACCTTCAACGGCACCAGCTGTAGAAGCGTGAGCAGGCTGCAGTCGAACGGGAGTATGGATAATTCGTTCAACTCTGGGAT
>CALMHE010000279.1 GCA_937863865.1 uncultured Anaerolineaceae bacterium
CGGTCCACGGTGCGACCAGCCTCTCACGGTTCATACCGGTCCAATTGCACTATTTTGTCATTCCTGCGGTTACAACAGGCAGATGCCGGCGCGCTGTCCCCGATGCCAATCAAATCAAATCCGCCAATTTGGCACCGGAACTGAAAAGGTGGAAACGGAGCTACTTAAAGAAATTCCAGGTATACGCACTCTGCGCCTGGATGCCAGTTCGGTGCAGCAAAAAGGAACCCACGATATCATCCTCTCACACTTTGTCAATCATCGGGCGGATGTGTTAATCGGCACCCAGATGCTGGCAAAAGGACTGGATTTGCCTTTGGTTACCCTGGTCGGAGTAATTCTGGGGGATGTGGGTTTGAATTTTCCGGATTATCATGCTGCGGAACGATCATTCCAGGTTTTAACGCAGGTGATGGGCAGATCTGGACGCAGTCCGCTTGGTGGAAAAGCCATACTTCAAACCTACCAGCCTGAACATCCAGCCATCCATTACGCCTCCTCATATGATCTGGATGGATTCTATCAACACGAATTGGAAAGCAGGCGTGAATACCGTTACCCGCCATTCACTCGGTTGATCCGGTTGGAATACCGCCATGCCAGACTTCAGGAAGCTGAAAAGGAAGCCCGGGCGCTGGCGGACCGGTTAAAGAATTGGATTGATACCGGAGGATATGCATCCACCGACCTGGTGGGACCTGTGCCCTGTTTTTATGGCAAAATAAAAGGGTTATACCGCTGGCAGATTATTTTGCGTGGACCTGACCCGGCAACCTTGCTGCGTGACAAACCTTTGGGCGATTGGCGGGTTCAGGTGGATCCACCTGATCTGCTTTAGGGAAGAACCTGCCAGGGATTTATAAACCCACCCATGTAGCGAATTTCAAAATGAAGGTGGGGACCAGTGGAATTACCCGTACTACCGGCATAACCAATCAAACTACCCTGGTACACGCTTTGACCGCAATTGACTGTCCAGCTGTTCAGGTGGGCATAAAGGGATTGATAGCCATTGCCATGATCAATCATAACCATGTTGCCATATCCGCCACTGACCGGTCCCGCATAAATTACGACACCGCTATCCACTGCCGAGACCAAATCACCGGTAAAAGCCGCAATATCAATCGCCAGGTGACCGGACCAATAGTCATTACCCGACAAGACTTGATTTACCGTAGGCCAAATGAAAGTGCCTGTGCCGTAAGCCCCCCCGCCACCAACTTCACAGCCACCCGGACCCAATATTTTTGTACTCACTCCGGCTGGACCGCGCGGGATGGTTGGCACCACCCATTGCTGGAATTCACGGGAACCACCCGGAACCATCACATAAGCTCCCGGCTGGATGACCGGATTGGTCATGTCCAGTTTATTCCCCGGATAGGCAATAATGTCGTATGGATAGGCTGTAAATTTTGCGGCAACCGATTCAATCGTATCACCTTCCTTCCATTGATAAAGAATGCCATCCGTGGGAGGAATTTTTAGATCCAGACCAATTTCGATCATATGAGGATCATCCCGGAGGACATCATAATTGGACCATAATAATGTCTCCGGTTCAATCTTGAAGGAATGGGCGATACCGAAAATGGAATCCCCCTTCTCAACGGTATAATCGACAACCTCCTCCCGCTCGCGGGTGGAAATGATTGTGTGGACATCAACGGAACGGGAAATTGAAGCAATTCCCTTGACTGATGAATATTCCGACAGGGGGAGGTTTCCAATGTTGCTGTTCGTTACCAGTGGATTGTTAACCTGGGAAGCCGCGTGGGCTCTTCCCGGTAGTTTTTGCACAATAAAATAAATCATCAGCGCAGTCATGACTGCCGCCACACCCCAAAAAACCCATTGCAGCCAGTCGATCCCTTTGTTCGGCTGAATGGGTTTTGAATTTGTTGATTGTGCCACTAATCCTCCGTAAGGCTCTCCAGAAATTCCATGTTGGATCGTGCCCGGTTCAATCGCTGTAATATGGCTTCGGTTGCTACAGCCGTATCCATTCCGGCTCCCTGGGGTGCCTGTGCAATCATCTGCAAATACATTCGGCGCATCAGCCACACCCGCTGCAGAACATCCGGACCCAGCAATAATTCTTCTCGGCGCGTGGAGGATCGTTCAATATCAATTGCCGGGAACACCCTCCGTTCCTGTAATTTCCGGGAAAGGTGCAACTCCATGTTGCCGGTGCCTTTGAATTCTTCGTAAACCACATCATCCAGACGTGAACCGGTATCCACCAGCGCCGTGGCGATGATTGTCAATGAACCGCCTTCCTCGATGTTCCGAGCAGCGCCAAAGAAGCGCTTGGGGGGGTACAGGGCGGAAGGATCCATGCCACCCGAGAGCGTCCTGCCGGAAGGATTTACAACCAGGTTATAAGCCCTTGCCAGCCGGGTGATCGAGTCCAGTAATATTACCACATCCCGACCTATTTCGACCAGACGCTTGGCGCGTTCCAGAGTAATTTCAGCCGTTCGCACATGAGAGGTGACCGGTTCATCAAATGTGGAAGCCACCACTTCAGCCTCCACTGACCGGTCCATGTCCGTGACTTCTTCCGGACGTTCACCTATCAACGCCACGATCAGGTGCACATCGGGATACTTGGTTGAAATCGCATTGGCAATATCTTTTAAAATCGTGGTTTTACCCGCCTTGGGGGGTGAAACAATCATGCCGCGCTGACCACGTCCGATGGGTGCGATGAGATTGATCACTCTCGTGGATAATATCGATCGGTTGGTTTCCAAATCATAACGTTCATCCGGAAAAATGGGCGTCAGGTTTTCAAATGACACCCGTTCCCGTGCCTCCTCAGGAGACTGCCCATTAATATTTTCCGCCTTGACCAATCCATAATGTTTTTCTCCCTCGCGCGGAGGGCGGACAGTCCCGATTACCAGATCACCGTTGCGCAGCTCAGATCGCCTTAATTGTGCCTGTGAAACATAAACATCATCAGGTCCCATTTGATAATTGGTGCGCAGAAATCCTATTCCTTCCGACATGATTTCCAATACACCCCCGCGAACATCAATCCCTTCGCGTTCAGCCTCTGCCTGTGAGATTTTTAATATCAAATTTTCTTTCTTCAACCGATGGGCGTTGGGAATATTCAGGCTTTTTGCTTTCTCACGCAATTCAGCCAGTGTTGTGTTTTCCAATTGAAATACATCCATATTTATCTCTTGTCTTGTTTGAGGTCGATTGACAAACCAAAATCCAACCTAACCCGCCCTGGCAGGTCTTTCGATGTCCATTTCTTATGAATTTTTTTTAGTATCTTTGGGAGTTCCAAACCCTTGAGTTGGCTGGGGTAACCCGACACCGACTTTTCAAGAGCAAAATGATTATAACACGCAAGATGAGCC
>CALMHE010000280.1 GCA_937863865.1 uncultured Anaerolineaceae bacterium
ATCCCGCACCACCCAGGTATCGGTGGTAATTTCCGTCCCGCGCGGGAAGGGACGGATGATCACATTGCTGCCAATGCGGGCATTTTTATCCACGATGGCGCCTTCAATATGGCTGTTTATCCCAATCCCAATCGGGACGGCACTTCCGCCGGGGATGTGTTTTGTAATTTCACTGTCATAATAGTCGGAGCCCATGATAATGCTGTCGGCAATATGAACACCGGAACGGATCTGGGAGCGGACGCCGATGATGGAATGGCGGATATCCGCATCCTGGATGCAACAACCCTCCGTCAGTAACACGTTTTCCAATGTGCTGTTTTCCACCGTGGTGCCCGGCAGGAAGCGGGGATGCGTGTAGATGGGATGATCGGCATCGTAGAAATTGAACGGCGGATTGGGCATGGTGAGTGCCAGGTTGGTATCGTAAAAACTACGAATGGTCCCGATATCCTCCCAGTAATCATCAAAGTGATAGCCAAACACCTGGTGGGTGACCAGGGAACTGGGAATGACATGGATGCCAAAATCGTCCAGCGTGGAATGCTCCAGCAGTTCAAACAGAACGCTGGTTTTGAACAGGTAAATGCCCATCGAGCCAAGGAAAGGTCTTCCAGCATCCGCACGGCTGACCAGGCTCGCCAGGAGGGCAGGATCTTTGGGCTTTTCTGCAAATTCGGTGATCCGGTTGTTTTCGCCCACCTTGAGGATGCCAAACCGCCCCGCATCCTGGGCTGCCACCGGCTGGACCGCCACCGTGATATCGGCACCGGTTTCCCAATGCTGGCGCGCCATGGCGGAATAATCCATCCGGTACAGGTGGTCACCCGCCAGGATAAGGACATGGGATGCCCGGGTCGAACGAATCTCAAACAGCTGCTTGCGGACGGCATCAGCAGTTCCCTGGTACCAGTCTTCACTGGCAATCGTCTGCTCCGCAGCCCAAATCTGGACCCAGCCAGTATGAAACCGGTCAAACTGGTACGTCTGGGTAATGTGGCGGTGCAGGGAAACAGAATTAAACTGAGTCAGGACGGCAACCCGGAAGATGCCGGAATTAATGCAGTTGCTGATTGGAATGTCTATCAGGCGGTATTTCCCGGCAATGGGAACGGCAGGCTTGGAGCGCATTTTTGTCAGGGGAAACAGGCGGGCGCCCCGCCCTCCGCCCAGGATGACAGCCAGAATATCCTCCATGGATGACATAGGTTCCTCCACTCATCAATTGGTTGGAAAAAGTATAGCACGGAAACTATCAAAAGGTTAATCCTGCAGGGGGATATGAAAAATGTAGGTTTCACCGCCACCGGGATGGGTTTCGATCTGGACATCACCCCGAAAGGCTGCCAGGTGCTGGCGTAAATCCAGCAGCAGCCGGTGAAGCGTTGGATCCGTGGTGCCGCCCTCGGTGGGCTTGACAATGCGGATTTCCAGCAAGCCCGGCAGATGCTGCACCTGGAGCTGCAGGGATTGGACATGGGAATTTTGGGCAATGATTGTCAGGGCTTCCTGTACCAGGCGGTAAGCCGTCAATTCCACCTCAAATGGGAAACGGTTTTCATCCAAACCAGGCGCATCCAACTGCATGGACATACCATGGCGGGTGGAATAGCGGTTGATCAGCCATTGCAGGGTGGGAATCAGCCCGCGTGCTTCCAGCAGCGAAGCGCGGGGTTCCGTTCGTTTCCTGCTGGCGCGTTCCAGGAATGTCCGGGTGCGCTCGCGGGCGGTTTCCAGTTCCTGCTGCAAGACGAGTGGATCAGGGAGTGTTTCCGGCTGGATCGCCGTGCCAAGGTCGGAGAAAATCCGGTCCATTTCCTCGCGAAGCTCTTCCACGGTATCCAGCCGTTCCTGGTCCTGCACTTCCACCAGGCGGCGGGAGAGGTCTTGCAGTCGCTGCCTGCCCGACAGCACCTGCTCAAAGAGCCGGGCGCTCTGAAGCGCGGCGCTTGCCAGGTTGGCAAAGGATTGCAGAAACTGGAGCCGTTCCGGGGTGAAGTAGCCTTCCTCCCGGCTGTAAGCAGTCAATGCAGCAATCGATTGACCGTTCTGCTGCAGGGGCAGGCAAATGAGGGATTGCACCAGCCTTCCAGTTGGACCGATGGGACGGGTATCATCATTGGAAAATCGGTTAAGTGTCACCACCCGACCATTCTGATAGGACAGCAGCGCCGGGTTCACCAAACCACCCGATTCTATCCGAACCATGTGGGACGCGGCATCAATGGGCATGGCGCCATAGCTGGAAAGCACCCGCATCCGGCTGCCGGAAGGCAGGGGCTCTCCCACCCAGGCGGCATCCAGCCCAAAGCGCTGAACTGCCAGACGGCAGACATTGGCAAGCGCTGCAGTCGTATCAAGCTGGCTGAGGAACAGGCGGGAGACTTCGTACAATGCAGTCAACTCTGTCACACGCTGGCGGAGGATGAATTCCAGCTGCTTCAGGTTGCTGATTTCCTGCGCCACCCCCACCACGCCCACAATCTCGCCACGGGGATTATGAATGGGTGCAACCGAATTGACAAAGTGGTGTTTTTGTTTATCAAAATCAACCTGGAAGTCATAAGAGATGGACTCGCCCGCCATGGCACGTTCCATCATTTCATGGTGCAGGGAGAAGTTGGAAACGCGGTCCAGCAGATCGCGAAATTCTCCCGGGTCCACGCTTTCTGCAAGACGGAAACGGGCGGATTGTCTGCCGTAAAAGTGCATCTCGGTTCGTTCACGGTTCAGGGTAAACACCAGTTCATCCATCGAATTGACCAGGGTACGGAAGCGTTCCCGGTTTTCCTCACCCATCCTTTGCGCCTCCTGCAAGGCAGCGAGGGTACGGTTAATGGATTCCGACAGTTGCCCCAGTTCATCCCTGCCATGGACCGTGACCCGGCGGGATAAATCACCCGTGGTTCCCACCTCGGTCACCTGTTGGTTCAGGCGGCGCAAAGGGGCGAGAACCATTACTTCCATTGCACCGGAAAACACCAGGAAGAAGATCAACCCGGCTGCAATCAGAATGGTAATGACCAGGTTGATCAAGACGATTCCTGCCTGGTGCACCGTAGACGGCTGCTGAAAGCTGAAGATATAGGCTGGCTGGTCATAGACATCCCGCAGCAGGAGGTAACCGGATACTGTCCGATCATCAGAAGGAGATATCCTGTGGGATGCGCCAGATGCAAGGATATTCTCCAAGGCAGCGCTTACATCCCCTGGAACAGGCTCCCCGCCGCCCAGGCGGTGGATGGAAACCGGAAATTGCAATACGTTGGCAAATTGGGCAACTTCCTGTGCGTCCAGGTAGCGCCCCATGATCAGCGCGCCAAGCGGAGGACCGCCGCCTTCTGTATGAAGAATGGGGTGCGAAACCACCAGCATGGGGGCATCCGCCACCGCCAGGAAGCCCTGTTTCCCTTCCATGGCTCCGGGATCGGGCAGGAGGGGAGATCCGGCACCAAGATGGGCAGCCATGGATAATGGGCTGGGCTGCACCTGCCCAGAGTCCGGGTCATAGATGCCGTCAAAAACAACCCCGCCGTCCGCGCCAACAAATACCATCCAATGCACATGGAGGTCTGCAAATGTGGCGGGCTGCAAGTTGGACTCCACATATTCCTGGTTGGCATCATGGACGAAGGCATAGGTGTCGTCCCACTTTGCCCAGTCACGGATGGTTTGATCCAGGACCGTAAAGTCATTTTGGATGGCACCTTCCAGCCGCTCCAGGTTCAGATGAACCGCAGCATCCTGTTCTTCCAGGAAGTGCGGCAGGAGCAAGCCGCGGACAGCCAGCAGCAACCCGACAATCAGGATCACCGTGGTTGCTGCATTTACCAGCAAAATTTTGGTCCGCAGGCTCATGGACCGCTCCATGTCACTTAAGGTTAAATGGAAACAAAAAAGATAATTGATTATAGCTTGAATTCGCCAAACAAAATTCAAAACGCCAAACGCAGTTGGGGGATGGGAGACCAGCACATGAAAACCTTACCACCCAACCGAAGGAGAAATGGAAAACCCGCCCGCTGTCCCCTATTGATGAGGGTGGGATGCAGCGGGCGGGCTTGTTTGCAAAACCAGGAGAGCCAGGGCTGGCTACTTTAACATATCCAGCTTGGGTCTGTCCTCCAGGTTGCGGGCGCTGTTATAGTTGATGTCAATTGTTGCATTACCGCCCACATCCACGTATTCACCAATCAGCTGGGTGTGGAAGGTGGGATGGGTGCCGTTGTTGCCGCTGACCTCAATATCACCATCCGGGGCATAAATCATTCCCAGGAAGAAGGAATCGGAATTGCCGGTCAATTTCACGGTTCCATCTTCGCCATCCTTCAGGTAAATCAGCACGTTGGGGATGGCGCCATTGACCTCATTACCATCGCTGGGAGCCGAGATATTGATTGTGCCGTTACCACCCAGTGCAAAGGTCTTGTTGCCGGTTTCTTCCACGATGTAAATGGTGACGCCGGTAGCCGTCAGGTTGCCGCCGGTGACCTTGAACTCGCCATACATGCAGTAGAGCCCCGGAAGCATGGTTAATTCACCATTCTGCAGGGTAATGCTGTCGTAATTGCCCGGGCCAATTTCCCCGCCCCCTTTTTGCGTCAGGTGTTCTCCGCCTGGGCAAACTGGAACAGGCACCTGAAAATCTGGCATCTGGGCGTCATAGTCCTGTGGAGCGGGGTCAAACTTCTCGGGTTTTTTGGGTCCGCCATCATAATACCCGATATCGCCGCCTTCCACAACAATGCTGCCGGAGGCGTTGGACTTTTCGAGGCAGGTGTTGGAGAAAATTCCACCGCCGACAATGTGAACATCGCCGCCGCCGGTGAAGTCCACCCCGCCGTCATTGGTGCCGCAGGCGGTTTTATTCGTCGAGACGATGGCATAGCCGTAGGCAAACTCGGTGCGGGGGCGGATGCGCACCACGCCTTCCACCTGGCTGACCAGCGGATTGCCATTGAAAAGATGAGCAAACGAGGTGGCAGTCTCGGAGGTGACATCCGTAATGATGTCGATGTGCTTGTCAAAATGGCTTTTATCGTTCACACACTCGGTGGTCACGCCGTGCAAATCGGTCACATCGTCATCCAGCCCAAGGATGTTGTTTGTGGCAGCCCGCGCCAGGGCGGCATCCACGGCATCCTCCCGGGCACTGACCACCCCCGCCTTGGTGCAGGTGAAGTTGCCATAGGTGATGCCCTCATCTTCCAGGGTGGCAGCCCCCGCCCCGCCCCCAGCCAGCGAAGCAGCATCAGCAGCGCTCTGTGAGAAGCGGCGATCCGAATAAACCATTCCCCCGTCGATTGCGAGCGCGGTGAATCCCAGCAGCACCACCAGCGCAACTGCAAAGATAACGATGATTTGACCTTTTTGTTGTTTCATTATGTTTTCTCCATGGTTCAATGGTGAGGATAAAATGGGTGGATTACTTGACTACATCCAGCCGTGGCGACCAGGTGTAGGGGTTATTGTTGTTGTAGTTGATATTGATGGTGGCATTGCCATGGATTTTGACTGACTTGCCAACAATCTGGGTATTGAAGGTGGGATTGACGCCCGCCGTACCGCCCACATCCACACTGGCATGGGGGGCATAGATGATGCCCTCGTAGGTGGAATCGCCATTCCCCAGGAGGGTGACATTGCCCGAGGTGGTGGTGTAAATCACCACGCCGGGGATGGCATTGCCAACCAGGTTGGCTTCCGTAGGGGCGTACAGGTCAATTTCCGGGTTCCCGGCAACACCAAAATCGTCCTTGAAATTTGTGGAACCGCTGACGAAGAAAATCGTCACGCCATTGCCAACCAGGTGACCACCGGAAATACTCAAATCACCAGACATGCAATACAAGCCGGGGTTCAGGGTCAGGTCGCCATTGGTCAGCTTGATGCGTGAATAATTGCCGGGATCAATGGTCCCCTGCCCGTTATGAGGCTTGGGGGTGGTCGTCGGGCAAACTGGCTCCGGGATGCCGTAATCCGGCATGGGCGCAGGCGCCTGCCCCGGAACCGGGTCCACGGTGGGTGAGCCGTTTTCGGTATAGGTGGTCACATATCCAATCCCGCCATTGTTGACATCAATGGACAATGCCGAGCCGCTGGCATTAATGCAGGCATTGGAAAAAACCCCGCCGCCATTAATCACCACATTACTGTTACCATCGAACCAGACCCCGCCCTCATTGGCGTTTTGGCAGTTGGGGCTGGTGGCAACAATGGCGTTGCCAAAGGCAAACTCGGTGCGGGGGCGGACGCGCACCACCGCCTCGACGTGGTTGACATACTCACCATTGGTGAAAATCTGTGCAAAGGAGGTGTTGGTTGTGGAACTGACCAATGTATGGACATCAATATGTTTATCAAAATTAGCGGCATCGTTCACACAGAGTGTTTCCACACCATGCTGATCGGCAATCTCGCCATCCAGGGTGGGGAAGTTGTTGGATGCCGCCCGGCTGATGGCAGCATCAATCGCATCGGCACGGGCTGTTGCCACGCCGCTGTTGGTGCAGGTAAATTCTGTGTAAATCAAGCCCAGGTCGTCCATGGTGGAAGCCGCCACGCCGCCCCCGGCAAGCGATGAGGCATCGGCAGCCGACTGGCTGTAGCGCCGGTCGGAGTAGATCATGCCGCCGTCAATGGCAAGCGCCGTGATTGCCAGCAGGGCAACCAGTGCCACCGCAAAAATCACAATAATCTGTCCGTGTTGTTTTTCTGAAAATGTGTTCATCAGTCTTCCCTCCTCCAATTTCTGCTTATTACGGACAAGGCGGACGCAGAATGGAGTCTCGCACGGATGTTTCAAGGTTGATGGACTGGGAACCAATAAAAGTTCCCAGAAAGGGCATGGTGATGGGGTAATTGGGGTGCCGTACAATCACCTCCACCTCGTTACCGGCGCAGGCATTGCTGGCGGATGCCTCCACACATTGTTCGCCGTCAATCAATACATTCACCAGCACCACGTTGGGGTCGGCGTTGTAGAGGCTGGCGTACACCCGGTCAATAATTTCGTTGCAGCTGTCGGGAAATGCGGTGGCGTAAGATGCGCCTTCCTGGGCGGCATCGCGCATGGCAAGATACTGGAAGATCACACCGCCCAGGTCCACCACGCCAGCCAGGATGATGATCATGATGACCACGATCACCGCCAGTTCAGTGAGGCTTTGACCGCGTTCAGACTTTGGATGGGAGGAATATTTTTTCAATTTCATTTCACCTCCAGTTACCTTAAAATGGTGGGCATGGCTTGTTTCCAGATCAGTTCATCCGGGCAGGGGGCAATGCTGACTCCTTCTGTTCCCATCCGGAGCAGGCTGCCTGCATCGGCAGTGCGGAAGGACATCGCCGGAGTGATCACAGAACCGGCAGCATCCACCAGGGCATAGTAAACCCGGGAGTAGAAACGCTCGCCCCAGGCAATGACGCCATATCCCTGGGTATCGGTGGTCACCGAGAGGTCGGCTGCAGGGCGGTCGTCGGGCAGGCTCAGTGCCTGTACCGTTGAAACAAAGCCACCCGCTTCCACAGTCAGCACCACAAACTTAACCTGGGGGAGGTTAATCCCATCCTCTTCAATCCAGGCAACCAGCGGACTGCCATCCGCAAGGATGGTGACATCCACCCTGCCCAAGCTGGGAGCAGAAGAAATTTCCACTGGTTCCTCTACGGTGCCCGCTGAATCAATGAGGGTATATTGGATGGACACCAAACCTTCCGGGGTCGTCTCCTGGAATACAGCCAAAACCCGCCCATCCAACAGGGGGGCAACCATTGCACTATTGAATAAACTGCCGCCAAAAATGGCTCCCACCAGGCTTTCAGCCGGTCTGGTGATCTCTCCATCTGTTTTGAGAATGGCATAATGCAAATCACCCAGTATCTCCTCGCCATTGTTATCATGCACATTCCAGACAACAACAAACTGATCACTGGTGGTTGCAGTCATCACCGGCTGGCTGAAAGAACGATTTAGATCTCCCGAATTGGAATCCAGCAGAACCGGGTCGCCTTGTGGCTTGCCATAAGCGCTGATTTCCTGCCAGTAGACTTCTTCCATCATGGAATCGCCATGGGTACTGCGGAAAAACACCGCCCCCACCGTGTCATCTGGAGCCATTGCCAGCATCACTTCATTATCATTGATACTATCCTCCTCCTGGCTGTGGTCTGCCAGGGTCTGGATCAAGCTGGAGCCACCCACAACATTCACCCGCTTGAGCGCAGAATTCTTGTAGTTGTCTCCACCGGGGGTGTATCCGCTGATTTCCCAGTGGGGAAGATAGTATGTATCCCCCATGTAGGCAAGGGAGAGTGCCGTTCCGGAATAGCCGCTTTGTACCTGCCGAAGAAACTGGCGGGCGGGCGTGGTGATTTGCATCTGGATATTGTTTTCACCCAACAAGGCAGCCGTAAAAGGTGCCGCCACCGCGGTCTGCCGGATGATGGTCACTGGAGTAGCGTCTTGTGCATTTGCTGTGATTGCAACCCGGGAAAAATCACCACGGGCGGCACCATCCGGGGCGGTAACGCGCAAAATCATCCGCTCCTGTTCGCCCACACCCAGCAAAATCCCTTCCGTTGGAATTTCGGTTCCGCTGCTATCATAAAAAACAAAGGACCACCCATCCCCCGGTGTTTTTCCTTCCAGAACGTCCAGGGAAAGCGTGAACTGTGATGGGGCTGTCCCTGTATTCCGCAGCGTAAAAGCCAGGTCAGAGGCATTGTTCCGCAAAAAGCCGCCTTCATACAGGGGGAACATTTTCATCCGCTTGCCCGGGTCAGGATAGGAAAAAGTGATCTTCTGTAAAGGAACCAGACCAGGCTCATTGTAATAAACCAGTTCTCCATCCACGCCCTGGTCATCTTCAATGCCCACCGTACATTCTTGCGCATTGATCGGCAGGCTGTCATATTGAAAAATGATCATCCCATTTTCGTACAGAATGATTTCAAAGCTGAACGGAGAGGGGCTGGCTTCGCCCAATTTGAGAACCTGGTAATATTCAATGATTGTACATCGACCCGATCCCACCGGACAATTGTCATAATCCAGGTAATAAACCCGGCTTTGCTGATCATTGACAAGGATCAGATCATCCCAAAAACCGGCGATCATATTTTGTGGCAGATACCCCGTTGGAATGGTCCGGTTTGTCACATACGAATTGCCCGTTTGTGGTCCAAACAGGAGTAAACCATTGGTGGAGACGAAAACATCGGCATAGGTATTCTCAAAAAATGGGAAGTCCATGCCCAGTGGGATGGGACCGATTTCTTCCTGGAGATCACAGGTTCCGTTGTTATTTTCGTCATTACAACTCAACCCATCATCAACTCCCTTAAACACGATGGAATGAGCATCTTCGTCTCTATGTAATTCCTCCCATTCCGCATCAGAGTTGATGGCAACCGTATAGCCAAACAGGTTGGTATCCACACCCGGCGATGCCTGGACATCACCGGCAGCTGGAGCTGCCAGGATGATGAGGAGCAGGAAAAAGGGAAGCCAGAGTCTGGTCATCAGGTTACTTTAGATCTCCATAACGGCAGGTGGTTGGCGGGTTGGTGTTGAAAGTGAACGTAAGGTATAGAGCATTGACAGTCACAACTTCCGGATTGTCCTGGTAGAAGACCAGCTGCAGGTTGCTGGTGCCGCCCACACCCAGAACGCGCGGGTCCACCGTGCGGTCAATATAATTTCCACCGCCGTCCATCAACCAGTCATCCGGGGAGGCACCTGGAATATTGAAGAGAGTGGCAGACTCGTTCCTCGAGGTGGAATAAATCGCCGGACCATCAAACGTAATGGAGGTTAACCGGCTGGATTTATTGGGTTTATTACCCACAAATGCCAGTTCTGCCAGGATCAACGTTCCGCGATAGTGGGTATTGTTGTTAAGGGTCACCTGGAGCTTGTTGTCCACAATTGATCCGGCAGCCGTGGCAGTCAAATTATTGCAGCTAAAGACCGGCGGATCGTCCACGTCGGTGGCAACATTATTGGCAAGATTCGGGTCCAGTACGTTGTCGGGCGGGGTGATGGATACCGAATTGACCAGGGTGGTGTTGGCATCCAGCCAGATGTTTGCCGTCACCTGGTAGGTGATGCTGCTGACAGCCGGCAGGTCAATCACATCACTGAAGTCGTAAACGCCATCCCCTGCCGGGTCGCAGCCGGTTGCCCCACCAATTGGCGCCAGGCAGGTCCACGACCAACTTGTTACAATATCTCCTGCCGGGAAGGCATCATTCACAATGACGCCCTCGGCAGGGTTGGGACCGGAATTATTTACAGTGATCAGGTAGGTGATGCTGCCGCGGGTGTAGTTTGCCATCAGGTCGGATTTTGTGACGCTGATATCCGCCATGGGCGGGGTGTCCGTATCGGTTGCCTGGTTATTGGTCAGGTCGGGATCGGTGAGACCCATGGGCGGCAGGATGGTCACGGTATTCACCAGGTCACCGGTGGCATCGGCAGCAACCCGGGCGTTGACTGTATAGGAGATGCTGCTGCCTGCCGGGAGGCTCACAATATCCGAGAAATCCGCCGTACCATCAGGAGCACCATCGCACCCGGAAGCCCCGTTGCTGGCACCCGCACAGATCCATTCCCAGCTGGCAACCTGGGCGGGTCTCAGGTCAGTGACACTGGCGTTCAATGCCGCATCGGGACCGATATTGCTGACCGTGATGAGATAGGTGAGGGTCTGGTCCGGCAGATAGACTGCCAGTCCATCCGTCTTGGCAGCCTGCAGGTCGGCAGTGGGGGGATAATCCACATCCGCCGCCCGGTTGTTGTCGGGGTTTTCATCGCCAACACCTTCGGGCACTTCGGCAAGGACGATATTCGTCATCACACCGGTGGCATCCGCGGCAATCTGGGCGGTCACGGTATAGGTGATCACCCCACCGTTGGTCAGATCCACCACATCCGAAAAATTGCCGGTGCTGTTGGTCACGCCGTCACACCCGGAAGCTCCCGCCTGGGTGCAGGTCCAGGTCCAGCTGGTAATCTGCCCGGGCTTGCTGTCGTTAATCACCACGCCGGTAACGTCGTTGGGACCAGCGTTGCGAACCACAATGGTATAGGTGGTGGTGGTACCCGCTGTGTAATAATGCGTGCCGTCCGTCTTTTCAACACTCACATCCGCCCAAACTTCCGGCGTGCTGGTGGGCGTGGGGGTGGGGGTGTTCGTCGGCGTCGGGCTGGGCGTAGGCGCCTCCTTCGAACAACCCGGCGTCCCTGGTCCGGTGTTGGGGTTGAAAATGGTGACCGAATGCCCGAGTCCGGACTCGACCACGTACGTGCCGCCGAAGTTGAACCCAAGCGCGCTCGATGTCGCTCCAGCGGCGAGCGTCTCATCGAAGACCGCCGGGGCGCCGCCGATCTCCGGGTGGAAGACGCGGATGGGCTGATTTGACGTGTTCTTGAACTCCACTTCATCGTTCCGGACGATGTTGCACTGCCGGGGATTGAACCCCTCGGTGTTCACTTCCACGGTCCACCGCGTGACGGCTCGCGCGGGCGTTTCGCCGCTGCTGAAAACCGCCAGTGTGATCGCTCCGAATAGCGCCATCATCAGCGCCGAAGCCGCAAAGAGCGGCCGATAAGAAACCAAACGCATGCCGACCTCGAAGACCCCACCCCACCACGGGCGGTACTTACCGTAACCAGCATCGTCCGAAGGGGAAAGCAGGAAGGAAAGGTCAATATTTCCTCTCTTTTCCTGAAGTTCCTGAGTTCCATATTCAACACTTTTGTCAGAATACGGGAGACTATTTGGAAATCAGGAAAGCAGGAAGGAAATGGCTCCAGTCTCCTCTCTTTTCCTGATGTTCCTGATTTCCTCATTCACCCTATATGGCGGCTGTTTTGCCTGTCCCCGGCCCCCTCTGCGCCTCAGCGCCTCTGCGGGAGAAAGAGAACCGGCGTGCCGGCAAGCGGCTTCAGCGGACGGATGCGCGTCCGCCCTCCAGTCGGAACGCAGCCGTCCTCTTCTGTAG
>CALMHE010000281.1 GCA_937863865.1 uncultured Anaerolineaceae bacterium
GTCATATACAGTAAAGGCTTCCTCTGCAAATTGGGTATTGAATTCCAGTTTTCCCAGGTTGGGGTAGGATGTTGTCACATTCACTAACTCAAAACCGAGATCGCCAGTATACATTCCAGGTTCAGCCAGGTTGTAACATTTAACGGTATCCATCCCATCCGGACAGCCAACCAAATGCCGGTAAACGAACGTGGTTAATGGATAACGTTCCGGTACGCGTACGGTCGTCCCCCATTGGCGGTTTGAACTCATGATGATGTAATCAGTTTGATCCAAAATATTCTGGAATCGATCCTTTTTATCAAGGCTGTCATCCCAGTACATTTCAAAATTTAAGTCAGTTCGATAAATGCCGGAATAGGTATCAAATGGATTACCGCGTCCCAAATCCAGTGGAATCGCCAAATCCCACGTTGACTCAACCGCCACCCTTGAGCCATAAAAGGCGATTGCACCTTCACCCTCGATTAATTCAAAGGTAAATGTATATTGTTTATTGGAATCCAATAAAATGGTCGGCTCAAGTTGAAATTCAATTAAATTTCCACGATCATCGGATGCAATTCCAAAATCCGATTGGACAATCGCTTTTCCCAAAATTGTTCCAGGGTTCCCGGATTCCGAAACACTTAATTGTAAAATCTTGTTACCATGCCCATGCCACCAATCCACTGCATGGGGTATTCCCACGCTGGATAATTCACCACTGGTTACTGGAATGACTGTTGATATCGTGTAAGGTTTATCCTGCCGAACAACTTCAACCAATTCGGGTAATGAATATATGATTTCATTGCCTTCTGAATTGATCCCGTTTAATTTTATTTTTCCAGTCAGGCGCATGAGAGCAGGTTCCAACACTTCCAGTTTGATCTCATATTCCAAACCGGGTTCAGTAATCATCGGAGTTTGTAAAGGAATGGAATAAGGCTGGGGGGCATCAAAATTAGCCAACAGATACCCATAGACCTCACCGGCGACTTTTTGTTCCATTGGTTTGATCGTAACAACCACAGTCCGCTGCTCTCCATTGGAACCAATTTCCATAAAGTTTTCAAAGTCCAATTGAGTAATGGTTAACACTTCATCTGTTGAAAAAGTCATCCGTAAAGGTTGAGATGTTGAGAGTGTTGTCACCCCCAAGGTTGAAAGCGGCTGCTGGACAATTCCCTTCGCATCTATTATTTGTAGATTGATGGGACCTGGAATATTTTCATAAATCCAACTACTGGCAGCTACCCGCGCCTCCGGACGGGTGTAGATGCGGGTGAATGCATATGACCACATACCACTGGCTATCAAGACACCCACACCAATAACGATTGAGGTTATGCAAAGTGCGACATCTATTTTTGGTTTTTTTATTTCCAGGGCTGTAATCCATAATGAATGGATGCCCCATGCAGCAATGACTGCCATCGCGGGATATATGGGTAACAGGTAACGCATACTACTGACAAATCCAGTTCCCTGCCACAGGAAGAATAATCCCACCCATAACCAGATCAGAAGGTGTACTGCCCATTCATGTCTTTTCCAGATTTTCCATCCCATCCAGAGGAACCCCGCCCATGAAAGTAATCCCAATGGCAAGCCAAGTCCCCAGGCGGTCATATTCCACCAACCAAACCATAGCGGTCTCCTCGCCCATTGCAGCGCAGGCGGAAAATCCACATTTCCCGTGGATTGATTTTGGAGTTCTTTGAGGTTGGCGATCCATTTGGGATTGGGTTGAATGCCAAAAAAACCGGGACCTGAAAATGCATAGGGTTGAAAAACCCGAAATACAATCAACGATATGACCGCTGCCAGAATCAGGTTGCGCAGGATCACGATCAGATATTCACCCCGTTTCGACTCCGGCAACTGGAAATAATAAATGGCTGCTCCAACCGGCAATAAAATCGCAACAGGCGCGGCACTTACCTTGCATGCCACAGCCATAC
>CALMHE010000282.1 GCA_937863865.1 uncultured Anaerolineaceae bacterium
TTCAGCGACACCCGTGCCGTTTTTAGGCAACGGGCGCAATTATACCGCGACCAGTCTTTCTGTCAAGGGGTAAAACCAACGAATTTCATTTTCCGTCAATATACCTGACAATCATCACAATCACACCTTCCCATCCCGCCTCCGGCAGTTTTCGCAAATTCCAAACAAGATCAGGTGATTGGTGACAATTTTAAACTGATGATCCTTTTCGATCGCCTGGAAAAAATCAGCCACCCGCTCATGCTCAAGAGTCTGCACCGAGCCGCATACCTGGCATACCAGGTGATGATGCATTCCCTCAGTCAGCAGCTCATACACTGCCGCTCCGGTTCCCATATCGGATATGGAAACCTTTCCGGCTTTCACCAGACGTTCCAGCGCCCGGTAGACCGTGGACGAATTGACCGCAGGCAGCCGTCCACGAATTCTTTCATGGACCTGAAGGGAAGTCAAATGATCATTTCCTTTTTCAAATATTTCCAGGATGATTTTTTCCACTGATGAAGCGCGCATTTGATTTCCTTTCATATATTGAGCAAGTAATTGCATATGCAAATATTTGCATTATACTTCATTTTCATTTATAATATGCCAGTCCATATTCTACCATCCTTGAGAACGGAGGATTTCCTTGCTTCTTTCACCTGTTCCGTCCCCCCAACCCATGCACATCCCGGATGGTTTTTTATCCATCCTGGTTTCCATCGTCTTTTGGATCCTGTCCCTTCTGCTGATCGGCATCGCCCTGAGGAAGACACGCCAGTCGCTGGCTGACCGTCAGGTGCCATTGATGGGTGTCCTGGCGGCAGCAATATTTGCCGGGCAGATGTTAAACTTCAGTGTCACCGGCGGCACCTCCGGGCACCTGCTGGGCGCCGCCATTGCCACCATCCTTCTGGGTCCCTGGCAGGCAATCCTGGTGATGACCTCGGTCGTTTCAGTGCAAGCCCTTTTGTTCCAGGATGGCGGCATCTTTGCCCTGGGCGCCAATATCTTCAACATGGCAATCATCGGGGTGTTTGTCTCCCATGCAGTTTACACACTGGCATCCCGCCTCTTTAATCATTCAACCCGCGGCTTGCTTCCTGCCAGCTTCCTGGCAGCCTGGGCATCCATTTTCATCGCTTCCCTGTCCTGTGCTCTCCAACTGGCACTTTCAGGCACATCCCCGGCGAATATTGCCGTTCCTGCCATGGCTGCCATCCATGCCCTGATTGGAATCGGTGAGGGCTTGATTACCACGGGTGCCGTTGCCTTCCTGCTTGCCGCCCGCAAGGACCTGTTGACCATCCCCGGAGCAGGCAATGAAAACCATCGCGGCATCCTGTTGGGTGGAATTTTGACCTCGATTGTGCTGGTTGTGCTTTCCCCGCTGGCATCCAGCCATCCCGATGGCTTGGAATGGGTGGCTGAACAGCATGGTTTTATATCCGCCGCCCGGGAAGCTTTTTACAATATCATCCCTGACTATGCCATGCCGGGAATCTCCAATGAAGCCCTGGCAACCATCGCCGCAGGCATCATCGGCATTGTGATTGTATTTGGCGTAGCGTTTGGTATAGCCCGCACGGAAAAACGAATTTCCGCTTAATTCCTTTCCTTATTAAAAATGCTTCAGAACCTTTATACAAACCAGCTCAGCCGGATCCATCAACTGGATGCCAGGGTGAAATTATTGTTCACCCTGGCATTCATCCTTTTCCTCAACCTGACACCCCACCAGGCGTGGGGTTCTTACCTGTTATTCTGGTCGTTGATCATCACCCTCGTTCTGCTCTCCCGCATCAACCCCGCTCTGGTCATGAAGCGGGCATTGATCTGTCTGCCGTTCGTTCTGGCAGCCTTTCCACTTGTCTTCGCTGGTCCGTCACCGCGGGTTCCCATTTTTCTCCCCCGGGGGATGATGATCCATTACAGCCCGGAGGGTTTGGGGCGTTTCATCAGCATTGCCGTCAAATCCTGGATCTCTGTTCAGGCGGCTGTCCTGCTGACTGCAACCACCGATATTCCGGATCTTTTAACCTCCCTGCAGCAGTTAAAGATCCCACCGGTGTTTACCGCCATCATCAGCCTGATGTGGCGGTATCTTTTTGTTATTATGGATGAGGTCAGGCGCCTGTTGCGGGCGCGCAGCAGCCGCACCGCAGCCGGCTGTGGTAAAAAACATGCCGGAGGCTCAATTTTCTGGCGCGCCCGAACCACCGGAGGCATGGCGGGCAGCCTGTTCCTGCGCTCGCTGGAACGCAGCGACCGTGTTTACGCTGCCATGCTCTCGCGGGGATACACCGGCGAACTGCCTGCCAGTGAAGCAGCCGCCCTCCCCCGGAACCAGAAATGGATTTTGCTGGCTAGCATCCTGGGTTTGTCCATCCTGTCCCTGTATGGCTTTTTAACCGGAGGGTGAACCATGAATCCCATAATTGAAATTAACCATCTATCCTTCCGGTATCCGGATGGGAAACAAGCCCTGGATGACATCCATATGTGTGTCCTCCCGGGTGAGAAAATCAGCCTGATTGGCGCCAACGGTGCCGGCAAGTCCACCCTTCTGCACCACCTCAATGGCATTCTGACCGGAAACGGCGGCATCCGGATTGATGGGATGGAGATGAAAAAACAAAACCTGGGGCGCATCCGGGCTTTGGTGGGTCTGGTCTTTCAAAATCCGGATGACCAGTTGTTCTCCCCGACTGTCTTCGAGGATGTGGCATTTGGTCCCATTTATCAGGGTTTTGACAGGAAGGTCATATCCAGGAAGGTGGAAGCAGCGCTTGAAGCTGTCAATATGGG
>CALMHE010000283.1 GCA_937863865.1 uncultured Anaerolineaceae bacterium
GCTGGTCGGCTGCTCCAATCGAAAAAATGACAGCTGGTATTTTCACAATGGCTGCGAGCAAAGCCAGCGCAAGGATGATCAAGTATATTTTCCAGGGAAATGATTGCCGTTTGGGGGAGATATCCCGATCAATGTTCACAGTTAATCCTATGGAATTTGGTTTCATTTACTCTCCTTAATGCATACATAGTTCTTTTTATTACAAAGTACTTTTATATCATAGCATGAACAGGAGGCAATGTCAAGTACCCAATTACATTTAAAAACGCTAAGGATCCTTACGTCATCAACGGGGGACCCAGTAATTCTAGAAATTGTAGGTCTCTCACAAAGTAAATGGACTAACGATTCAGACGCAGGAGCAAAGATGATTGAATACAGGATGGCTATTTATGCGCGACCAGGAGTTATTCGTGGATGGGAATGTTGTAACCACCAATGCTCCATAGCTTCAAAATTATTGGGCAAAATAAATTTGTCACTCTTGAGATTCTTTTGTAACAGACCTATTGAGATAATTCTATTCATTTATTATTAACCCCCAAATATGGGAGAGACACTTCCCCCATTTTATTAAATTGAGTCAATATGCATTGGCTTCAGTACGGGCCGGCTGGCGTCCTGGTCTCCGGCAGGATGAACCGTCGCTGTTGTGTTGTGGGCATTCGCCTCAATGGTCACATTTTTGGTAGTGATGATTTCCAAACCATCTTGCAAAAATTTCACATTGAATGACATCTCCAATTCCTGTCTTTCAACCGTGGCTTCAAGCTCAATCTCACTGGCGCCGGTCTCATCGGATTCGGCCAACAGTTTGCCTTTCCCTGTTTGATCAGCTCCGGGTTGAAGGTGAAAACGTACCACATTGCACCCTTCACAAGCAATGATGCTGACTGGCGGATTGGAGTGTCTGTTCCCGGAGATGATCTTGCAGTAAACATTTCACAAGCATAAAAACCTGTTTCTGACTGCAGACTTTTCGACTTGAGCCACTGGTGTTTATAGATCGTTGGCTGGTCTACTTTGTCATCTGTTATTCAGTCACCTGGCATGCCTGTTGGCAAAGCCCATGTTGGAGAGGTCTGGCTTTCTCAGGTCCCGTTTCAGGCTGATTGTTCCCGATGCAGCGATCTTCCTCCATTCTGAATTGCCCATTGAACAATAAAAAATTTCCGAACCGGATTGCTCAGTAATTCTTTCAGCAAGGTACTTGATTATTTGTAAAAAAGAGTATACTGGATAAAATATCGCAGAACAATTCCACCGTACAGGCTTGCCCCGGTTGTCATTCTGTTGAATTTCCCGGTGGATGTGAAACCAAAGTTGACTGTTGGGGCTGAAAACCAATCCCGCCTGGTCAACGCACCGGACATCAGCAGCATTGTCAACCCATTAAGAATGTATTTGATTTGATGAAATTTCTGTTCAGGATGCATCTTCCCTACAGGGTCATAAATCTTCGATTGAAATGAAATGGAGGAAAATATGAAAGACACCATCCGGCAAATTTCTGTAATCATATCTGTCCTGGCAACTCTCGTTATCAATGGTCTGGCGAATACTCTGCCTTTGAACGGGCAAACCACCGGTCAAGTTTCCGACCGCTTTAATGTTTACTTTGTTCCGGCGGGGTATGTATTTTCAATCTGGGGATTGATTTACGTTGGCTTGATCGCCTATACCATTTACCAGGCATTACCGTCCCACCGCATGAATCCCCGTCTGCGAGCCACCGGCTGGTGGATTGTGTTGGGCGGACTCGCAAACAGTGCCTGGATTTTCCTCTGGCATTATAACCAGTTCACCCTGACCCTGATCGCCATGTTGATTCTCCTGGCGACGTTGATCCTGACTTATCTCAAGCTGGGGATCGGACGAACAAAAGTCACAGCAGGTGAAAAGTGGGCTGTACATCTTCCGATCAGCATTTACCTGGGCTGGATCACGGTCGCGACGATTGCCAACATCACGGATGTTCTGGATTTTCTAAAATGGGATCGCTTTGGGATCACCCCTGAAATCTGGACGAGTGTTATGTTGGGGGCAGTATTGGTCATTGCAGTCCTCATGAACTTTACACGGCGGGATGTGGCTTACGCAGCCGTGTTGCTTTGGTCCCTGATTGGAATATCAGTGAAGCACGCTTCCGTACCGGCGGTTGCCATCCCAACGTGGATCACATTCAGTCTGGTGGCAATAACGCTGGTGATAGCTCTTTTTGTCCACAAACCTGTTCAGCCAAAGAAGGCTGCAGCTTGAAAAGCAGGGGAGGGGATGGTTGAGTTAAGTCAATCATTACCTTGATCAAATAAAAAGGGTGCTGATTATTTCAGCACCCAGGATCCATCAAATTCGATATTTTGATTTAATCTGGTCGTCCAAGGATTTTTGCCAGTTCTGCGTATCCGCGGGCACCCAGGATCAGTTCATCGACGCCGATATGTTCATCAATGCAGTGAGCCAGCATGCCTGATGAAGGTCCGAAGATGATGGTTGGAAGATTGGCAAATCCAGCTGTATAGGAACCGTTTGTACAGAATTGGGATGAGCCAAAGATCGGGTCCATGCCTGCGGTTTGCAGCGCCTGCCAGGCTTTCAACACCCAGGGGGAATCTTTGGGTGTCAACCAGCCGGGATGGAAATCAGGTGCTTCGAGGACTTCATTCGTATAGGTATCCATGTGGACCGTTCCAAAACCGGTTTGCCAATCAGGCAGGTCACCCAGTACCTCATGAATGGATGCGAGAACCGAGTCCATTGTCTCGCCTGGCATCAAACGACGATCATAACGCATTTTAAAGCTGACAGGCAGTGTTGACCGGCTGGGGAGGGGGCTGGAAATCGCATCGATTAATTCCATCACCCCATCACCCAGGATGGGGTCAGAGGGTAAGGGCATCCGGCATAAACGTTCGATGATCGGTAAGGCTTTATATACTGCGTTCTCACCGAGGTGGGGTACTGAAGAGTGGGCTGGTTTTCCAGTCACTTCCACCCACAACCCGGCACGCCCTTTTTGTCCAATTCCAAGTTTGCTGCCATTTGGCTCGCATATGACTACAAAATCCGGATGGACCTGCTCAACCACTTTTTTAACCGCAGCGCCTTCATGATATTCTTCGCATACTGTTCCGGAAACAACCAATGTGCCATGGATCTCATCTGCGGGCACCTGCCCGATGCCGATCACCGCGGCAGATAACGGACCTTTCATGTCTGATGCGCCACGTCCCCAGATTTTTCCATCCCGAATTTGAGCTCCAAACGGATCAATCGACCAGGTCTCTGGATTGGTAACCGGGACTACATCCATGTGTCCGTCGAACAGGATGGTGGGTCCGGGTTTATTTCCCTTTCGTATTCCAATCACATTTCCATACCGATCCACCTGAACAGTATCGAAACCGAGATCTTCCATTTTGGCTGCAAACAAGCTGCCAACCGCTTCTTCTTTTCCAGACAGACTGTTTTCACGAATGACAGACTGAGTGAAATTAATTAATTCTGTCTGGAAGGTGTCAGATTGCATTGTGTTCCTCCTAAAAATAATTCGTCTTTGGTTTTTATTTACAGGTATTTATCATTACACCATCGGGTTGTGATTGGTAAGCGGGTTTCAG